>PWLF01000169.1 GCA_003559475.1 Bacteroidales bacterium | reverse complement strand
TATATCCATATAACCTAAATCATGTTCTTTTCCGAAAGATTCTCTCCCATCTTCAAAAAACTTAACATAATGTCCGTGCCATACCACTCCCATAGAGTCAACTTCGCTGAATCTAATATCTCCTTCTTTTCTGTTTACAAGTTTTTTTTCTTCCAAAATGAATATTTTTTAAAAATAATTTATGCAACAGATGCATAATTTCATTTAATTTTCAAATTTTCTTTTTAAGCGATATGTTTATTTTTAATTATTTTATAAAAATACGCAATACATACACATCCAGCAAAGAACAGGAATAATTTTAATGCATACGGCAGAACATTAATAATTCCGGCATCTCTTAGAAAGAACTCATAATATCCTTGTATTCCCCAGTTCATAGGCGAAAGCTGACTTATTTGTCTCATAACAGGACTCATAATATAAAGAGGAATCCATACTCCACCCAAGGCTGCTAATATAACAGTAGATACAGCCCCAAAAGTTGATGCCTGCATATAAGTTTTAGCAATCGTTCCTATCATAATCCCAAACCCTGTAGCCGCAAGCCCTGCGCTGACGGTAATTAAGACAAATCCACCCATACTTTGACCTAATTGTAGTGGTTGGATTCCCGCAAAAGGCATTACCCACATTCCCACCATAACAATTACTGCAGCCTGTAGTATTGTAACCATCAAGAAAACCAAAAGTTTGCTAACAATTATTGTTAAATATGAGACAGGCATAGTTTTTAATCTGTCAAGACAACCATCATATCTTTCTTTAATAATATTGCCTGCCAAAGGTATGCAAATAAAGAACATAGCAAAGAGAGTCCACGCCGGCACGTTGTGTTGCACTGAGCTGGGAACATCAATTTGCCCAAACTCGCATACATAGCCTTCATCAAACTCAATAACAGGTTTTTCAGGATAATTAATTTCAGTCGTTTGATTCGTCATTGCATCAATAATTCTACTATAAGTAAGAAAAACTATCCTTGTTTCAATTTTTGAGCTAAATTCTCTTAAATTACTCTTTATAATGTTTCTGAAAGAATCTTTTGTAATAGGGTCAAAAAACAAGTCAACAAGAACTGACTGTTGGAGGTTCGCTGTATCAACATTCATCATAGCCGGAACTTGTTGATTAACCAGAGCAAGCACTCTGTTTCTTATAGATTTTGTTGTTCCTTCCGGCACAATTATTCCCATTTGATATTTTCCTGAAGCAACATCATCTTTAGATTGTTCCATTTGCAAAGAATCTGCTTCTTCAATAATTGTAACATCAAAAAAATCATCATTAGTTATTCCTTCGGTAAAAGCAAATCCGACAGAATCCATATCATTATTAATTAAAACGATTGGTATTCGTGTTTCATTTACCGTTTCATAAGTTCTTTCCTGTAGTAGAGTTATCACAAAAACCAAGATCAAAGGCATGATAAACATCAACGATAAGCCTTCAAAATCTCGAATTAAAACAAGAAACTCTTTTTTAACGGATTCAATAAATTTCCTCATTTTTTCTTAAGAAATTAAAACTTTTTTAAAGAATTTAATCAAAAAAATTAGATTCTTTACGATTTTAAAAATAATCCCTAACATTTCTTCCTGTAAGTTGCAAAAATACATCTTCAAGTGTTTTGCACTTACTATCATTTTGTTCTATCAGACATTTTGGTGTTCCTTGAACAACCAGCTTTCCATAATCAATTACTGCTATTCCTGAGCATAGATTTTCTGCTTCATCCATCATATGCGAGGAATATAGAAGCGTAACACCTTCATTATTAAGTTCTTTCAAATAATCAATTATAACTCTCCGTGATTGCACGTCAATACCCACTGTAGGTTCATCCAAAAAAACCAGTTCGGGGTCATGTAAAACTCCTGCTATCAAATTAACCCTTCTTTTCATGCCACCGGAAAAGTGGTCGATTTTTTCATTTTTAAATTTAGTAAGGTTCATTTTTTCAAGGAAATAGCCTATCCTTTCTTTGAGTTCTTTTTTTGATAACCCATACATACTTCCAAAATACATAAGGTTTTCATAAGCAGTCAAAGACTTATAAATTGCTATTTCCTGAGAAACGACTCCTATTAGAGGTTTGATTAGGTTAAACTCTTTTTCCACATTAAACCCATTAATTTTACAATATCCTTTTGTAGGTTTAATTAAATTGCAAAGTATTGATATGGTAGTTGTTTTTCCGGCTCCATTTGGTCCAAGCAAGCCAAAAATTTCTCCTTTATTTATACTAAGAGTTAACCCGTCAAGAGCCGGGTCTTTGCCTTTAATGTATGTTTTGCAAAGATTATTAATTTCTATATATGCTGTTTTTTCCAAATTACTATTTTGAATAATTATTTACAATATCTTTTAATTCAATATAAACTTCTTTTTCTTTATCAGAAATATTTAATAAAAGGTCCGAGATATTATCATAAGTTTCTATTTCGTTTCTTTTTTTAATAATTCTTCCTGCATTCACGGCAAATTCTCTCCACATATCTCCAACGTTTGTCATTTTTTGAGAAAGGTCGTTTAATTCGGGCACTTTAATCACATCTGCTGCTTCTTGAAGAAAAGCGGCAAACAAGAATCTAAATCCTGCACCGCCTGTACCTATCTCTTCTTGCATTCTAACAACCTGACCTAGGTGTTTTGACGCAACAGCAGGAGAATATTTTTTAGGATATTTTCTAACCTTTTTTGACAAATATTTTATGCCTCTTGCGCCAATAACCGGTCCCGGCAACACCACCATTTCTCTGATAGTTCTTTTCATTCCCTTAATTATTGCATTTTCCAGGTCAATCTTTTCGGGAAGACTTTTTATATAATACATTTTTCCTTTTGGAGCTTGCATTCCTTGAGCAAATCTAACTTTTTTAAGGCTATCATAAGAAAGCGTTTCCATATTTTCCATAACGGGGTCACTAATAAGATATTTCCCATTTTCTTTTCCTGTCGCAATTATATTATGCGCATTAAAGTGGAATCTGTATGCATCAGGAAAATAATCAAGATAAAAAACTCCTACCACCATACCTGTCGGAATTTCTTTTTTCAGATTATCATCAAGCGCTTGCATTGCCTTAGTTTGGTCACGAAACTTTTTTACTTCTATTTCAATTCCCAAAGCTTTAGTTGCTCTTTTAAAAACTGCTCCCGGCCATGGTCTGAAAGAAGTCAAAGGCAGTCCATTGAGTTTAATTATAGGGATATGTGAAAAATATATACCTGATCCTATACCAAATACCATAGCTTCGGTCAAATTAATCCCGTGATGCCTTAAAAGATTCATTATCACACCATTTTCACAGTGTGCTGACATTTTATGTTCAAAATCTATCTTCATTTATTTTTAAAATAATAATAAAAAAGCCTCTATCTCTAACTGTCAATATCGCTAAGGTCTTTCTCCTGAGGAATATTCAGTGCTTTTTTATATTTTTCTTTATCTTTATTGCTAAGTTTTGAAAACCCTTTTGGTTTTATATGAAACCATACTTTAAAAACGCTAACACCTGCATACTTAGCAAGCATTCTCTTGTTCAAAAGATGTTTTTTCATGTGATAATAAAGAGGGCTGTATTTCTCATCTTTAACAAGCTCTTTTATCTTTTGCAGATCATCATTAATATCTTGCCATGTTTGCTGTAAAACGACATTTTTCGGCTCCCATCCGACGCTTTTAACAGTTGTATATTTTCCGTCTTCCCCGATAGCATATTGCAAATCACGAGACTTACCCTGAAGCAAATTTGCATCATCCTGAGGAACTTGATTTTTTTTCATAACTAAACAACTGTTAAATGCATATACGAATAAGAAAATCTTGCACTTTCCGGAACCATTGCTAAAATTTTATTTCCCGGCTTTAACTCTCCCGAATTAAAAAGCTCTTCCAGCATCAAAAAAACAGATGCAGAGCCTACATTTCCTACTCTGTTTAAATTAGTAAACCATTTCTCTTCCGGAATTGACACATTCTCAGCAGCAAGGTCTTTTATTATGACTTTACGAAAAAATTCCGATGACATGTGAGGAAGGAAGTAATCAACTTCTGACGGGGTAAAATTTTTATTTTCAGCTATTTCTTTTAAAAATTTTGCTCCGAGTTTTGTGACATATTTTTCCAGCAGTTTTGAATTTTGTCTTATAGAAAAGACCGAATTTTTCATTTGCTCACTCTGCGTTAAGTCTCGCCAGGGCGTCAGGGCGCCATTTTCTTCATACATTCCCCCTGCACTCATGCATGTTTTAGCCTCATTTGCAAACGATACCGTTTCTATCCAATCAATTTTGAGTGAGCTACTTCCATTATTTGGTTTGGGTTGTAATAAAGCTGCTCCTGCACCATCAGACAACATCCATCTTAGAAAGTCCTTTTCAAAAGACAAGTAAGGATTTTTTCCCAACTCTTCGAGAATTGTCATCTCTTCATCAAAATTTTTTGATTGCAACCATGACGACGCTTTCTCGGATCCTGAACTTACGGCATTTTTGGAGAATCCTGCCAAAACAGAAATATACGCATATTTTAACGCCAACATTCCTGAGTTGCATGAACCGGCAGGCGAAATAATCTCAACCGGATTACATCCTAAATCACCATGCACCATAGAAGCATGAGATGGAAGCATCTGGTCAGGAGAGCCCGTTCCACATGCCAAAAGGTCAATATCTTCAATAGCAAAATCATCTCCCGTCAATTTTTTTATTGCTTCCGATGCTAGCTCATAGTTAGTATGCGTTGGCTTTCCCTCTTTATCTATGGCATAATATCTGGTTTTTATGCCATTGTTTCGAAGAACAATATTCTGCGATTTTGATTTTTGCCCTTTAATTAACCCCAGGAAATCACCCATTTCCTCATTTTTTACCGGGCTATTTGGCAGAAACTTTGACAGTTTATTAATATATACAAGATTATTATTCATTATATTGGTTAGTAGAAAACAAAAATTCTTTGAAAGTGCAAAGAAAAGAAATAAATTTGAATTCTGCAATACTTTATTAAAGTCTATATTTCCGTATCTCTTTGTTTGCAAGCGGAAATAACAAAAATCTTTTTATTTGAAAAATCAATGAAGCAAAAGGAGATAAAACAAAAATCATGAATAAGAGATAATTCTTAAAGACCCTAACACGGAATAGTCTTTTAGGATCTCCCGGTCCTCCCTTTTTGCTAATAAGCTTTGCCCAGATTTTAAATATCCTGTATGCATTTTTTTCCATTTGCATCAAATAATACTTTAAAAACACCCCACCCTCATTATTAAATTCGTTTTGCAAATTCTCAAAATTATCCCTTTTAAGAGCCCTGATAATTGAAGATGAAAATTTTGATGCAGAGGCTATATCTTTTTTTGATACTCCGGCTTCAGGTAAAAATCTTCCTGCTTCCTTTTTACCATTCAACAACCACCTTTTTATGGTCAAAACAGATACAATATTATTCACTTTATCAGCAAACACCAGATTTCCAACCGGTTGTGCGTTATACTCATCAAGGATATTTTTAATATAATCTTGAGCTACAACCCACATGTTTCTAATTCCAAGTATAGTTATTACTTTTTTTCCGTCAAGAAATTTTTTTGCTTTCTCATTTTTTATAAAAGATGTAAAAGGGATGCTTGGAGAAAGAAACCAAACCTGATAAGCCAATATCACAAGGTCATAGTTTCCTTTTTCAGGAAAATCACTAAGATTAATATCAATTGTTTTTTTTTTAACACATTCAGGCATAGTATCGAAAAAGTCATCCGATTTCCAAGGAAAAGAATAATCATTTAGTGGCTTGATCTTATAAAAATCTACTTCAATTCCCTCTTCTGAAAGAATTGGCTCTGTGAGATTGTCAATTATTTCTTTTAATTGACCTGTTTGAGAATAATACACCACAAGTACTTTTTTCATAGATTTAGAATGCTTGTATAACGTTATACAAATTTAGATTTTAAAATCATTGAATATTTCCGTTTATTATCATGGTATCCACATTATTGCTTCCATAGCTATAGGGGATAAAAGCATATGTAGGAATTTTTTTTGTAATTATCAAATTAGCTTTTTTATTCTTTTTAATTGTCCCTAACTCGTTGCTAAGACCCATAGCATAAGCACCATTGATAGTTGCGGCATTTAAGACTTCTTCGGGGAGCATTTTCATTTTTACACATCCGAGGGAAGTTACAAGCTGCATATTTCCTGAAGGAGAGGACCCGGGATTATAATCACTTGCCAGGGCGACAGGCAAGCCTGCATCTATCATTTTCCTGGCGGGAGGATACTCCATTTCCAGGAAGAAAGCCGCACCGGGCAGTAGCGTTGGCATTGTTTCAGAGTTTAACAATACATCTATTTCATCTTTGCCTGTAAACTCAAGATGATCAACCGATAATGCATTATACTTAACACCAGCCTGAATTCCACCTGAAAAATCTAATTCATTAGCATGAATCTTTGGTTGCAAACCGTACTTTTGTCCTGCTTCAAGAATCATTTCTGTTTCCTTCTCAGAAAAAAACCCTCTGTCGCAAAAAACATCTATATAGTCAGCAAGGTTTTCTTCAGCGACTTTAGGAATCATTTCTTCTATAATAATTCTGACATACTCGGATTGATTTTTCTTATATTCGGCAGGGACGGCATGGGCTCCCAAAAATGTTGATTTTATAGTCAAAGGTGTAAACTCCTTCAATTTTTTTATTACTTTCAACATCTTCATTTCTGATTCAGTAGTTAGCCCATATCCACTTTTTATCTCAACAGCGCCTGTTCCAAGCATCTTTATTTCATCCAGTCTTTCAATAGCTTGCTCAACTAATTCAGCTTCATCAGCCAACTGCATCCGTTTTGCGGAATTAAGAATTCCTCCTCCACGTTTAGCTATTTCCTCATAAGATAACCCTTTAATCTTATCAATATATTCAATTTCCCGACTTCCGTCATAAACTATATGAGTATGGGAGTCGCAAAATGCGGGCATTACCATTTTATCTGAAGCATCTATACTTTTTACATTTTTGCCTGAAATATCATTATAGTATTTGCTGTTATTAAGAGAAGTCATTTTACCATAATCAGCAATTATTCCATTATCAATAAAAACAAAAGCATCTTTTATGGTTGATAGTTTTGCCATTTCTTTACCCGATACTTTTTTTACAGACTCTTCACCTGCTAATAACAGCTCTTTAATATTCTTTATAATGATTTTCATAAGGATAAAGTTTAAGTTATTATTTGTTTTACAATATTTTGACGAAGACCCTAAGGGTTTTGGAAACCCTTAGGGTCTATGGTTTCTAATTCATGTACTTTTCTATAAAATGTATTTATAGTTCAAATTTTTTAATAAATTATTTTACAGATATTTATAACTTTATAATACATTATTATTTTCTAATATCAATAAGTATATCAAGAATTTTAATAGCTGCGTCAGAAATAACCGTTCCCGGTCCAAATACTCCTGCTACTCCTGCATCATAGAGAAATTGGTAATCCTGAGAAGGAATAACACCACCAACAATAACCATAATATCGTCTCTTCCATGTTTTTTCAATTCCTGAATTATTTGAGGAGCCAGTGTTTTATGTCCGGCTGCCAGACTTGATACTCCGACGACATGGACATCATTTTCTACAGCTTGCATTGCTGCTTCTTTAGGTGTTTGGAATAAAGGTCCGATATCTACATCAAACCCGATATCAGCATAAGCAGTAGCAACAACTTTAGCACCTCTGTCATGACCATCCTGACCCATTTTAGCGATCATTATTCGTGGTCTTCTACCTTCGAGTTTTTCAAACTCGTCAGCCATATTTTTAGCTTTAGCAAAGCTTTCATTATTTTTTATTTCCATAGAATATACTCCTGATATTGAACGTGTAACAGCCTGATATCGGCCAAAAACTTTTTCACATGCCATGGATATTTCTCCCAATGTAGCTCTTTTTCGAGCTGCTTCTACCGAGAGTTCGAGCAGATTGCCCTCATTCTTTTCGCCTGCTTTTGTAATATTATCTAAAGCTATTTTAACCTCATCTTCATTTCTATCATTTTTAAGCTTAGATAACCTTTGAATTTGCTTTTCCCTGACGGCAGAATTATCAATATCCAAAATTTCCAACGGGTCTTCTTTGTCAAGTTTATATTTATTAATTCCAACAATAACGTCTCTTGCGCTGTCAATTTTTGCTTGTCTTCTTGCAGCTGCTTCTTCAATTCTCATTTTAGGCACTCCTGTTTCAAGCGCTTTTGCCATACCTCCGAGCTTTTCAATTTCCTGAATATGCTCCCATGCTTTATGAGCGATTTCGTTCGTTAAAGCTTCGACATAGTATGAACCTCCCCATGGATCTATGGCTTTACAAACATTTGTTTCTTCCTGGATATAAAGCTGAGTATTACGAGCTATTCTTGCGGAGAAATCTGTAGGCAGAGCAATTGCTTCATCGAGTGCATTTGTGTGTAATGATTGCGTATGGCCAAAAACTGCAGCCATTGCTTCACAGCAGGTACGAGTTACATTGTTATACGGGTCCTGCTCAGTAAGGCTCCACCCTGAAGTTTGTGAGTGTGTTCTCAAAGCCAGAGATTTAGGATTCTTAGGGTTAAATTGTTTAACAATTTTTGCCCATAACATTCTTGCTGCTCTCATTTTTGCTATTTCCATAAAATGGTTCATTCCTATAGCCCAGAAGAATGATAATCTTGGAGCAAAAGAGTCAATATCCATTCCTGCTTTAAGCCCGGTACGAATATACTCCAATCCGTCAGCCAGAGTATAAGCTAGCTCAATATCTGATGTTGCGCCGGCTTCCTGCATGTGATATCCGCTAATACTAATTGAATTAAATTTAGGCATTTTTTCAGACGTATATCTGAATATATCAGCAATAATTCTCATTGAAGGCATAGGCGGATAAATATATGTATTTCTCACCATAAATTCTTTAAGGATATCATTTTGTATAGTTCCTGCAAGTTTTTCGGGAGAAACTCCTTGCTCTTCGGCGGCGGCAATATAAAATGCCATAACCGGCAATACTGCACCGTTCATTGTCATAGACACAGACATTTTATCAAGCGGGATATCATCAAACAATATTTTCATATCTTCGATGGAATCAATGGCGACACCTGCTTTTCCGACATCTCCGACAACTCTTTCGTGGTCGGAATCGTAGCCTCTGTGCGTTGCAAGGTCAAAAGCAACAGACAGTCCTCTTTGTCCTGCGGCTATATTTCTTTTATAAAAAGCATTTGATTCTTCCGCTGTTGAAAACCCTGCATATTGCCTTATAGTCCATGGTTTCATAGCATACATGCTGCTGTACGGGCCTCTGAGGTACGGTGGCAATCCGGCAGCATAATTAAGATGTTCTAACTCCAAAAGATCTTCCTGTCCATAAATAGATTTTACGGGAATTTTTTCATTTGTCATCCAGTTTTTTGAAACACCCTTTTCTTCTTCCCATTTTTTATAATCAATATTTAAATTACTTTTAGATTGGAATGATATGTTTTTAAAATCCGGTCTCATATATTATAATTTTTTACTGTTAATAAAAAAGTGAATGTATTATCTAAACAATTTAATTAATATCAAATTTTTCGTTGTATAAAGTCAGCTTATCCAGTATATTAGTTTTAACATGAATAAAATCATCAACTCCATTTTCCTGAAGTTTGTTGATACTATCTTTCGGATATCCTGCAACTATAATAATAGCATCTTTGTTTTTATCTTTAATTATTTTTGCTGCTTTTGAAAGTTCTTCATACTCCTCGTCTGAGCTACAAAGCACAACAATATTAGGATTATTATTTATTGCTTCTTTAGCACCTTTGTCAATATCGTTGTATTTTGGATTATTAATTATTTCATATCCTACACAGCCGAAAAAACTTATAGAAAATCCAGCTCTTGCATTACTCATGGCAGCATTTCCATATTTAAAAAGGAATACTTTCGGTATATCAAATCCTTTTTTCTTATGATTTTCCGTTGCCATTCTTATCGCTTCAAAGGCATAAGCTCCTCTGTAAGGTTTAAGTCCGCCGAGGTCAGAAAGTTTAGCAGTAGGTTCTATCTTGTCAATAACTTCTTCTTCTGAGTTAGGATACTGGTTAGTTCCAACAAAAACTTGTTTTCTTTGAGCAATATTCATATCTCTTTTTTGGCAAGTTTTTTCAATCTCACTATTAATAAAACCATCCTTAGCAACTTTTATAAAACCCCCTTCACTTTCAATTTTTCGGAATAATTCCCATGCTTCATTTGCAATAGAATTTGTAAGCTGTTCGATATAGTATGAACCGGCTGCAGGGTCAACAACTTTATTAAAGTATGCTTCGTGTTTTATAACTGTTTGCTGGTTTCTTGCTAATCTTTTAGAAAACTCATCAGGTTTTTTAAAAGTTGCATCAAAAGGATTCACAGTCATACTGTCAATTCCTCCAATAGCAGCAGCCATAATTTCTGTTGTAGAGCGAAGTAAGTTTACATAAGGGTCATAAATAGTTTTGTTCCAATTAGATGTAACAGCATGGATGCTTGTTTTACAGGATTTTTCCGAAGAGGGGTTGTATTGTTTAACAATATTAGCCCACAACATTCTTAATGCTCTTATTTTTGCTATTTCCATAAAATAGCTTGATCCTATTGAAACAGTAAACTGCATTTTGTCGGCAATTTTATCAACAGGTATATTTTTGTCGGTTAAATTTGCGAGATATTCATTAGCTTGTGCCAATGAAAAAGCTATTTCCTGTACTATTGAAGCACCGGCTTCATGAAAATGTTGTCCGTTAATATTGATTATTTTATAAAGAGGAATATTTTCATCTCCACTATTAATCAAATCTGCTGCATCATTAAAATTATCTTCTTCAGAGTCAAAAAAAGTTCCATACAATACAAAATAACCTATTGGGTCAAAATTAAAAGAGCCTTTCAGTTTATTGGAATTTCTGTTAGTCTTTGATAACACCTCTAAAAACTCTTTCAACAATGTTTTATAATTTAGAGCGTGAATAAAGCTAACAGCAGTAGTGTCAGTATCAATGCCGTTTATCATATTTTCAAGTTCATGATTTTCGGAGATCCCTGTTACATTAAAGGCGACCTCTTCAGCTCCTTTTTCTATTGCATTCAAAGCTGCTTTGTTAGCTTCAGCAGCACCTTTTTCCTCAAAATCCTGTCTTACTCTCCAGTCATTACTTTCATGATATTTGCCTCTAAGAAAAGGATATTCTGATGGCAGCGCATCAATTTGCTCAAGTTTTTTGTTGTCTTCTAACCTGTAATAAGGTCTGATTTTTATGCCTTCAACGGTATTCCAGACAAGTTTTTTCTCATAATCAGCGCCTTTAAGGTCTCCTTTGATTTTTTCTTCCCATTGCTCGGTTGAAACAGGAGGAAAATCACTGAATAATTTATTTTTTTCTTTACTCATATATATACATTTTTTGAAAACTTAACATAATTAAAATCAATGACAAAATTATAATTAAAAAACAGATTTTTTAAGAAAATCATAAAAATAAGCGTTTAATTTATGTTTTAATTTCGGAACACTTTATAGTATCCATTTTTAATTATTCAAAGGAATCTTCTTTTCATAAAGTAAAACTGAACATTCTACTTTACAAATAATATTTATTATATATTTATGTATTGTACAAGCTAGCCTTAAAAAACTTATAAACTTTCAAACATTTAACTTATATTTGCAAAAAAACAACCATGCTCAACAACAAAACCATAGCGGTAGTAGTTCCGGCATACAATGAAGAACAACAAATATCTCTTGTTATAGAGACAATGCCGGAGTTTGTCGATAAAATAATTATCGTCAATGACTTTTCAAAAGACAATACTGCCGAAAAAGTAAAATCTTTTTGGGACACGCCACACAACAAAGGTATTGAAACAAAAAACATCACAAAAACACCTATAAAAGGCCGGTTTGAAGATGCAAACAGAGCCCTTCAAGAGCAAATGATTACCGAAGAAAAGTATTTTATACCTTCAGAGGTATCAAATAAGGACCCGGAAAATGAAAGAATAATACTAATTAATCAAAAGAAAAATGGTGGCGTAGGTGCTGCAATTGCTAGAGGATATAAATGGTGCAAAGACCATGGGATAGACTGCACAGCGGTAATGGCAGGCGATGGTCAGATGGACCCCGATGAACTAGAGAGCATCTGTACTCCAGTTGTTAATGACAATATTGACTATGTAAAAGGGAACCGCCTTATACACAGAAGCGCATCGCTTGTGATACCAAAAGTAAGATACCTGGGAAACTCAATACTTTCCATACTCACAAAATTTGCTTCCGGCTACTGGCACGTCTCTGACACCCAAACAGGATATACTGCAATTTCTAAAAGAGCACTTAACGGTATTAAAATACATAAGATTTATAAAAAATATGGAATGCCAAACGATATGTTGGTCAAACTCAACATAGCAATGTGCAAAATTAAGGAAGTAGAAATAAAGCCAATATACAATGTAAGTGAAAAATCTAAAATGAAGATAAAAAGAATTATTTTGCCGGTATCGTGGTTACTGTTTAAATCGTTTTTTAAACGAATATGGACAAGGTATTTTTTAAAAGACTTTCACCCTCTTTTTTTACTATATAATCTATCTTTCATACTATTTTTCGCTTCTCTACCTTTTGCGATAAAAATTTTCAATTTAATGTTTATTGTACAGGGTTCAGCAAACCCCGTAACCGTACTTGCATTTGTTTTCTTGTTTATAAGTGCATTCCAGTCACTTCTTTTCGCTATGTGGATGGATATTCAGGATAATGAAAGGTTTTATGTCTCATCCTAAAACAAGTAAATTTTTTCACTTTTTTGTGTAGCCCTTGTTTTAAGACAAGACAAATATAAATTATTCCTTTATGCACCGCACCGAAAAGCCGACATTTTTATTGTTAACATTATTACGTAACACTGTGCTGTAATGATGGCCAAGGCTCCGTCGCCACGCCTCAGTTGCATTCCTCTCTGTACTAGTCCACCAACGACCGAACGCATTACGACCGTAGAAATCACTATCAGAAGATGCCCGATAACCACCGGGCAATGCAGTAAAGTTATAATTATCATCACAAGAATCATCGTTACAAAAATTGCTATATCCGGAGGCTTTAAGGAGGTCCCCTTCATCGTTACCTTGAAAGCCTGTTGTTGTTTGGTCATAAGGAAATTCGGTATCGCAATCATCATTTCCTGCATGATTACATACATATATTTCTAATGTTGTCCAATCATCATGAGAAGGTACTCGCCAACCATCAGGACATATCCCTTGAGCTTCTTCATTTGTGTCTCCACACATTGCTTGATTCCACTGATAAAGGGCGCCATACTCATCACAGTTATCAGGGTCATCATTATAACAGTATTTTTCTATGTCATCACAATCATCTCCTTGATTAACAGCACCGTTAATTCTATCTCCAACATTTATATTTTCTGCAAACCAGCACTGATCGCCCATAGCGACTAATTCGTAATCTTTTCCATCATCATGAGGGTCTTCCAGTAAAAAGCCTGTTTAACTTGACTCATTTTCATACCCTTCACAAGCTTTAGGCAAGCACCAAAGTTGATGCCAATGATCATTTATCCAAACCTCGAAGCAGTTACTGGTTTTATTAAAAATCATTAATGACTCGGCATCTTCATCTAAATGTTCGTATAAATTTTCATCTCTCTGTTGTTCTGTTAATCGAGGTATAAGTAACCCTCGTCCTTTCCCTTCTTCATCATCAGAAATCAAATCCAAAACCGCAGACGGATGTGGATCCTGACCATCAGGACTGATGGATACTTGTGAATGTGCTGATAATGCATACATAAGCAATAATGATACTAAAGTGATTTTTTTTAATATTTTCATTTTTTTAAATTTTTGGTTAAAATTTTATATTATTCTTGTCAAATTTATGTTTTCAAAATGATTTATGTAAAAAACGAGTTGAACTTTATAAACAAAAAAAATATTTTAATATGCAAATTTTTAAAAAAAAGTGACATGACCAATTTTTTCTAATCTTTTATTTTTCTTTTGTTGTATTTGGTAATTGAATTAAGTGGAAATCTTCTAATTGATTTAAAGGCAAGTTATTACAGATAAAAAGAAAACACCGTTCACTATAAAACACTTGATATTATTATTAGGAGTATTATAAAATATCAAATATAGTTTTATGACAAAATATTATTATATAAGTAGAAAAAAATAATTTAAACACTCCGTTAATCCTTTATACATCTAATATTCATGCCATGAGTTCTAATTGCTTCCGTGCTTCTTCTTACTTTTGTTTCAGTATAAAATAATGCACGATTAGTTGCTCTTGCATCATCAGCAAGGTCATGATCTGTTGATGTCCAAAAATATGCTCTTCTACCCATATTTGCAGAAGATCCATGATTCATCAACAGCCCTCCTGGAATAACATCAAACCCGCTTGTGCCAAATTCGGCATGACCAGTCAGATCATCATCTTCCCACAAATCACTATTACCTGCCATCTTAGCGCCGGCATCATTACCTCTAAAATCACCATTTATATCCCACTGCGGATCTCCATAATCATAGGTTGAATCTAAATAACCCTCTAATTTTTCAAAATCATCATCTGTAGGTATAGACCACCCGTCAGGACATATTCCTTGAGCACCTTCAGTTGTTGAACCACACATTGCCATATTCCACTGATAAAAGCCACCATATATATCACAGTTATCACTATCATTATCGTAACACCATTTTATTATATCACTACAATCTTCACCTTGATTGCTACCTACATTAATCCTTGAGCCAATATTAACATTTTCTGCAAACCAGCATTGCTTATTGATTTCAACTAACTCATAATCTTTACCATCATTATAAGGATCTTCAAGTAAAAATCCGGTAGAGCTTGATGCATTTTCAAAACCTGTACAACCAATAGGGCTACACCAAAAATTTCTCCAGCTACCGTCAATCCAAATTTCAATACAAATAGACTCAGTATTAAAAATCATTAAAGACTCTGCAGGGTCAATTATAGCATTTTTTTCATCTTCTGTCATTCGAGGCAGTAAAAATCCCTTATCATCAGAAACAAGCTCAAGTATTGCTGAAGGGTGTGCTTGTTGATTATCTTTATCGCTTATCACAACTCTTTGTTGAGCAGCTATTGATACAGAAAAGATAATCATTAATAAAACTACAATTATTTCTTTTTTTGTTTTCATTATATTTTAAAGATTATAATATTTATTTTGATTTATTATTATTTACTTAAAAAATTTACAACGCCATATTTTTATTTCACGACGTAATTTAATCAGATGATGTTTAATTATCTAATATACACCTCACTCCGCTTCCGTGTCCAATGAAACGACTTCTTGTTTCGGGATCATCTGAAAT
>PWLF01000050.1 GCA_003559475.1 Bacteroidales bacterium | reverse complement strand
GGCATTGACACCCAAGCCTAAAAAAGCAGCCAACAATCACTCGATAAGGCGTGAATATTTAATAAAAAAACTACGTAGCTAATGGCATCATATAGATTCACACTCCGAACACCGGATACTACTACTGTTTTTGGCTCTGAATTTGTCAGCAATTGGCAGGATATACGGACTTCATTAGTTAAAAATGAAAAATACAAAGGCTTATTTCGTGAATTCACGTCAACTATTGAGTTTACAGGTCGCATCAGAAGGTTATTAGTTCAGACAATTGACACGTACGGAGTAGACTCAGAGGTTTTTTTGACAATAGAATCAGGCAACGATAATAAAGATAACTGGTCATTCAAAGTTCTGTCTAGCGATATGAGAGCAGAGATGAAAGATTATGAGAACATGGAACTTGATTTCTTGCTTGAATTCACAGATAATACGTTGGCAGCAAAGATACAGAGTCGTGACGAAATATCAATGAATTTGAACGCAACTAAATCAATAGACGGAGATCAATTACCAGAATTAGATATGTTGCGTTCTGTTTTTTTACATGACAGGAAGATAATTTTCAACTCAAAATTTGAGAAACAAATACAATCAGATTTTGTTGTATTGACACAGCCAACTGCTCTAACCGATGCAGCATTTTTGACAATACCAACAAATTTCTTTTATCGATCCGGCGATTTTATTCAAAACGTGTTCCCTTCTATCGCTTCTTTAAATATTCAAGACAGGGCACTGCATTCCATTTTACATGCATCAACATTTGCCGGAAAAATAAATTTAAAAGGTAATGTAAAAGGGGCATTTTATTTTCCTCCTCCGGGTGCTCCGGAATTACAACAGGGGTTTTTTGGGTTAACTGGCTCTTTTAATTGGGATGTAGCTATAAGGGTTCGTTTTTCAGAGCCTAGAGATGGTCTTGCAGGAGAATTAATAAAGACCCTTGCAACTGGTTCTGCGATATCAGTAAGCAACACGGTTGCTCAATATGACGCCAATTTTGATGAAACGTTTGAAATACAAGAGGGTGATAGTATTACAATTAGCATGTTTATAAATCCTATTGCTGGTGATCCCGTCACTTTTCAGGCTCACATATTCACTGAGGAAATAGATTATGATTTAATTTTCCGCGCTGATTTTGAAGGCACTGCTTCTAAAATTGTATTGCTTCATGATGCATTTGAGAAAATATTGCAAATAATAACTGGACAAGCTGGTATTTTTTACAGCGAATCAATGGGTCGCTCTGAAATAGGATACGATCAAGAGGGTGATCTGGCATGGATAGGGATTGCGAATGGTAAAATGATAAGGGGTTTTCCTTATAATGGAGATGAAGAATCTGAAATTACAGAGAGCCCGCTAAATTTATCATTTGAATGGCTGTTTCGTAATTTATCAAAAATATATAATTTATCTGGTGAGATTGTTGAGATTGATGGGCGGCAAAGATTCAGGATTGATCCTGTAAACAAAATGCGATCTAATAATGTTATCACAAAATTAAACTTAACTGAAGGGGTGAGTAGAACGCCAGATTTTGAAAAAATATACACATCCGTTCGGGTTGGTTACAGGGATCAGGAATATGAAGAGACAAACGGGTTATATGCTTCAAACGGTGAATTTATATGGACTGTTCCTTTTTCGGGAGAAGGTAACGAAATGGATTTGGTCTCAGAATTAAGGACTGATGATATAGGTGTTGAATTAACACGTCGAAATCAATTTAAAGATGATCCTTTCAAAGATTATAGATCGGATTCTGATATATTCCTTTTCGTATGCAATGAGCCAGGTGTTCCTCCTCCGGGGGCATCACAAAATTTATGGCAAAATGCAGAAGCTATTTTTAAAAATGCAACGGGTGAACCTTATTTGTTGACCTTAAGAACTGGACAAACAATCTCAGGAACTTATGATGTAGAGCTTGCATACAATGTAGAGGTGAACCCGCGTGAGAACTTACTCAGGCATGGCGGCGAAATTAGAGCATGTATAATTAACAAGGTCGATAAAAATTTGAACTATTCAAAAGGGTCTTATAATCCTGAATTAATTTATGATGTTGGGAGTGGTTCAAAAAAATTAAATGATGATATATCTGTATCATTATTGAGCCTCCCCAATGAATTAATTGATATTATAATGATCCAAGAGGGAGAGCTTAGCTTAGCACAATGGGACGATATATTGAATAATAAAGGTGGATTATTACATTTGCACAACAAAGGAATTGACATCTTTTGCCGGGCTAAACTCATTGACTTTGATAATAATAAAAAAACCGCTAACTTTGAATTAATAAGAGTAAATCTTTAACATGGCAAATAGGATAATATTAACAATAGATGAAACCCTGTTACCGGGTGAAAGCATTTGGCTGAGGATCGTCAAAAACGGTAATGTGTCTGGTTTTTTTACCATGGTAGAAACTCCATCAACCATTTTTGATTTTGCCTATGTATTGACGCCGGGCGGTACTGTTGATACAGGTCAAACATTATCTAATCTAACAACAGTTATTAATTCGATAACTGGAAATCCTTACTTAGCCATACAAACATCCCCTAACAGGGTTGCAATAAGAGACCGTTCCGATCCTGCGGTAGCTACAATGGATTTAATACGATCCTCTGATTTAGTCGCAAAATCTACCGTTACATCAGAAGCCATTGTGCCACCTTTTCAAATATCTTTCGATTCATTACAACCGGCAGAGGCACAATCGAAGTGCGGATATGTAAGAGCTAATTTTTCTGTAGTAAGTGCTGAATATCCCATCTCTTTACAATTCCCTGGGATTACTCCAAAAATCGCAAACAACCAAGATGAATTATGGCTTGATATTTTTAGACAAACATCAAATAGAACGTTAACGGCTACTGATAATACGGGGGCTGTATCTAGTATTCAGGTGTCAAATGTTAGGACTGCTTCAATTAGTAATATCAATATATCAACTTCGCTAACCAGTTACTCTATAAATATAGAGGTTAGTTATAGTGGTGTAGGAATTATACCTATTTTAAATTATTCATTAGATGATATTAACTATCAATTAAATAATTCTTTTTCAAATATACTACCCGGTAACTATACAGCATATATATTAGATGAATACGGTTGCAAGCGAACAAAAACGTTTACAGTTAGCGAAATACCGAGATTATCAGAGCCTTTTTTTAGTTTTCCTAGGACTAATCCTCTTCGATTTGTGGAAGAAAAGGAAAACGAATTTTCAACAATAAATAATACTCTTTTTTCAGATTTAAAGCTGAAAAATATTGATAAAAAGTTTTATAGACAGCCTTTCAAAATAGATGATTCAATCAGGTTGCAACTACATTCAACTTATAGAGATATTGCCATTGATGTAGTAGATTGTAATAACAATATAATTCAGACTTATAATCCTGCGCGAAAGATAAAGAATACAGGTCTGCAGGATAAAAGGGATGCATTCTTAACAACAGGATCACAAGGTAGGGCCGCTATTGCTTTTTTACAGGGTAATATTTATGATCCAGAAACGAATGATGTAATAAATAACTATTTCGAGCCGGCCGGTAGATTGCCAAACTTTATCTCACCAGGTGTAGTAATACAGTTATCTAATACACAATCTATTGACGGAGTTTACACAGTTGATGGGATAGAGTACAATGCAAATATAGGCGCATGGGTAGCGATATTAAATACGGGGTGGGCTGGCGCCCCTGAAACTTGTATCGCACTATCTTTATATAACGCTGAAAAGTTTGATGTATACGAAACCGCATTTAATATCTCACAACCGGGTCAATATCATTTAGTCATAAATGTATCTGATGAAGATTTACAATTTGAAGATCAAACATGGAAATCTGAACCGATATATATTACTGACAAAACAAAAGGTTTAATATCAATTGACTATTCAGCAGACGACAATCAGCAAGGTATTGATTATCGAACCGGGATTGTATTTAGGCTTACTATTCCTGCTCAATTTTTCAGATATAGAGGTGGTGGTGAGGATATTTCTTTTACAGACGACAACGGAAATACCCGGATAAAAAAATCTGTAAATGTTAGGGAAATTGAACTAAAAACACATATATT
>PWLF01000272.1 GCA_003559475.1 Bacteroidales bacterium | reverse complement strand
TTTCATAAGACTTTTTCATACTCAATAAGGTGCATAAAAGAACTTTAAAACTCTTCATAATAATATAAAATAGCCGTTAATCTCTTATTTTGCAAATGATTTAAAAATAAATTAATATTTTAAAGCCAACATTATTAAAACTATACTAAAATTTTTGTACGTTTGTAATCGTTTTTAAAATGCATAAAATTAATTGATTTGTAAACACTGAATAAGTATTTAATTAAGTTATTAACCTAAATTAATAAAAGAAATGGACACGCAAAAAGATTTTGATTCTACTAATATTTTTATGTTTATAATTCGTTGGTGGAAGCATCTAGGTATTATTTGTTTGATAGCTGCAATAGTTGCATCAATTTTCTCTGCTCCGCTTTTTATAACCCCAAAGTATCAATCAGCCGTGACAATGTTCCCTTCACAGAGCGTTAGTTTGTCACGATCTGTATTGGGAGTTGCAGCCGGACAAAAAGATTTCCTGCAATACGGAGATATTGATGACGCTGAAAGATTACTTCAAATTTTAGGATCAGGAGCAATAAGAGAAAGAATAATTGAAAGGTTTAATTTAATTGATCATTATGAAATCCCCTGGGATTCGCCGTATTTATATACTCAGGTTAACAGACAATATCAAAGTAGTGTTTCTTCTCGTCGTACTGAGTTTGGAGCTGTTGAAGTTAGTGTTAGAGATAAAGACCCGGAAATGGCAGCAAATATTGCAAATGAAATAGCTGCCCTTATTGATACTGTTCAAAATGAAATGAGATATGAAAGAGCTTTATTGGCATATCAGACTGCTAAAAATCAATATAATAATATTCAGGAAGAGATAAAAAAGTCCGAAGACTCTTTGCGTGAAGTTATGGAAAAAGGAGTATATGACTATGAAGGGCAAACAGCTATGCTTTACAAACAACTTGCTAAAGATATTTCATCTGGAAATACTGCAGGCGTTAATGCTCTTCAAGAAAGATTAAGAGCGATAGGTTCTCACGGTGGCTCTTTTATGCACTTGACTAATTATATAATTGAATCAAGTGAAAACTTAGCTACAGCCCATAGAAGACTTCAAGAAGCTAAAGCTGATAAAGAAAGCTTTGTTTCTTTTAAGTTTATTATTGATGAAGCTCATCCATCAGAAAGAAAGGTTTACCCTGTAAGATGGTTAATAGTTGTATTATCCACATTTGGTGCAGGATTTTTAGGAGTTGTGATTCTTATGATATACAATAATCTTGAAAATAAAGGTATTATTAAATCTAAAAATAAGTAAAAACTTATTCCTGTGACAAATCTTACTGATAAAGTTAAGCTTTTATACGGTTTTTGCGGACTGTTTATTGCCGTTAATATAATTCTCATTATAAATGGGTTTTATTGGTTAGCAGCATTACCAGTAGCCTTTATAGTAGGTTATTTGTTTTTCTTTTCTCTTGATAAACTACTTTTTTTATTAATAATCATTACCCCGTTTACAGTTAACTATAAAAACCCGGCAATGGGGTTTTCTGTTAATCTGCCTGTTGAGCCAATATTAGTTGCTATTCTTGGATTGTTTATTCTTAAAATAATATTCGAGCAAAATTATGATAAAAAAATCTTAAAACACCCTGTAACTATTATTATTTTGTTTTATTTGACCTGGATGCTAATTACATCAATTACAAGTGAAATGCCCGTTGTATCATTTAAGTATTTTATTTCTCAAGTTTGGTATATAGCAACATTTTATTTTTTGGTAATTAAGTTATTTTATGAAAAACAAAATATTCATCGTTTTATATGGTATTATGCGTTGCCTTTAGCTTTAGTCATAACTTACATTACTATACAACATTCGTTTTACGGTTTTGATCGCCAAGTCGGCACCTGGATAGTCAGACCATTTTTTAATGATCATACCAACTATGCTGCAGTTATTTCACTACTTGCTCCTCTATTTTTTATATTTATTTTTAACAAAAAATATAGTGTTTGGAAAAGAAATACTGCTCTTATTATATTTTTAATATTTACGATTGGTATTGTTTTTAGCTATAGCCGAGCCTCATGGTTAGGAATTTTAGTAGCTTTTGCATCTTTTTGGATAATATTTTTCAGAATAAATTACAGATTTCTTGCAGCAATATCTTTTTTAGCAATGGGTTTATTTTACTCATTTCAAACAGATATTATAATTCATCTAGAGCGCGATCAACATGAATCTTCAGGTGATTTTACAGAACATGTACAATCAATTTATAATATAACAACCGATGCTTCTAATATGGAACGAATAAACAGGTGGAGATCAGCTATTAGAATGTATGAAGAACGCCCAGTTTTTGGCTGGGGACCGGGGACATATCAGTTTGTTTATGCTCCTTTTCAACGGTCTGAAGATTACACGCCTATAACAACACATTTTGGAGATGTCGGGAATGCCCATAGTGAATATATTGGACCTCTTTCCGAATCTGGGTTGCTTGGAATGCTTAGCTTTATAGCTATTGTAATTTCAGTTTTATATACAGGGATTAAGAATTTTTATAAAATAAGAGGAAGCGATCTTCGGTGGGTTTCACTTGGAGCTACCTTAGGATTAATAACTTATTTTACTCACGGTTTTTTGAATAACTTTCTTAACTCAGACAAAGCTTCCGTGCCTTTCTGGGGTTTAATCGCCGTGATAGTTGCCATTGATCTTTTCCATAAATATGATAATAAAACAGCTGATAATAAGTAATTTTTTATCATTCTTGCAAATATTCTCTTTATAATTCATTAGAATCTTATAATTTTGCAATTAAAATTTGTTTAATAAATAATTAAAATTATTAATATATGAATGAGACAATTGAAACATTAATAAAGCATAGAACAATAAGACAATATAAGAGTGACGATATTCCTGAAAACATTTTAAACAAAGTTTTGGGGGCCGGTATTAGAGCTTCTACAACCGGAAATATGCAGGTTTACAGTATAATTGTTACAAAAGATAAAGAAAGAAAAAAAGAAATATGTAAACTGCAGTTTAATCAAAAAATGGTTGAGCAAGCACCTGTCGTATTAACATTTTGTGCCGATTTTAACAGGTTTAACAAGTGGTGCAAGCAAAGAAATGCCGAACCGGGATATGATAACTTCCTATCTTTTTTTACAGCCGCTATTGATGCTTTATTAGTAGCGCAGAATGTTTGTGTAGCAGCAGAGTCAGAAGGTTTAGGAATTTGTTATCTCGGTCCGACAATATATCAGGCTGATAAGCTAATAGAGTTTTTTAACTTGCCTAAAGGTGTTGTGCCGGTTACCACAGTCGTTTTAGGATATCCTGATGAAAACCCTGACCTGGTTGATAGACTTCCTTTTAAAGGAGTTGTTCACAACGAAGAATATAAAGATTATTCAAAAGAGGATATTGATAAAATATATGAGTACAAGGAAAATTTAGAACAAACAAAAGACTTGATAGAAGAAAATGAAGTGGATAATCTTGCTCAAATCTTTGCTTATAAAAGATATAAAAAAGAAGATAATGTTCATTTCAGTAAAGTCTTATTAAAAGTTCTAAAAGATCAAGGCTTTATGAATAATGAATAATATTCGTTGATATCTTACATTTCTATAAAATATTGCTAATTAATTAAAAATAATAATAAAGCGATATTATATAAACAGCATATAAAATAATAAAAACAACTCCGTGCCATTTGTTTAGCTTTGTCTTTTTTGAAAAAATCAGAAAAGCGATTAATAACAATAGCGAAAAGACACCTATACTCAAATCATAATTTAAAGTTTTATCATAAGGTATCGGCTTGATAATAGCACTTATACCAAGAACAAATAGTATATTAAAAATATTAGACCCTATTACATTACCTATTATTATGCCGGGATTTTTTTTATATGCTGCTACAACACATGTAGCTAATTCCGGCAAGGATGTACCAAAAGCAACAATGGTAAGACTAATTACGGCTTCTCTTATTCCAAAAAGTAAAGCAACTTCAACAGCTCCATCAACAACCCATTTCCCGCCTACTATCAATAATATGATCCCGGCTAAAACAAATAAAATTGATTTTTTTAAAGAGAATGTCTTTTTTATTGACTCATTAAT
>PWLF01000014.1 GCA_003559475.1 Bacteroidales bacterium | reverse complement strand
GAACATGTTCAGAGCAATAACTTCGATGAAGTCATATCTGTTATGAATAATCATTTACAGCGATTTAGAAAAAATGATGACAAAGCTTTAGAAAAATTTGCAAGTTGGCTAAATAGTTCAAGTTGTGTAAAAGAGGCTAAGATAATTTGTGATTCCTGTATGTATTCATTGCCCCCACAAAGTGATATTAAAGTTGTTTTTATGTTTAATTCGCATGAAATTGTAGTGAATTTATATGTCTTAATGGATGAAAAGCTAAAAGTTTTGAGAATAATACAATGTGATGAATAAAAAAAATGGTTTTTAACAGTACGGTTTTCTAACTGTTTTTCCCGTGACCTAACGGAAACGCCAGACAGCTAACAGCAACTTAGCACAACGGCTCGGTTTGAAGCGTGTTTTGATGTTTGAGAATTTTTAATTATATTTGTAGAAAAAAAAGTAATTAACTTTAAAAATAGAATATGATAGCTATCATATATGTACAACAATTACTTGTAGGGGATAGTATGAAAGTATCATATTTATAAAAACAAGTTGTAGCCAATGGTAGAAAGACGACATAGCAAACTCGGACAGACGCGAGTAAAAACAATACTTTGTGACAGTTCTTGACATCGTTATTTTGAAGTATGCTTGCAAAGCAAAGTGGAGACCAGAAACCACTTGAAAAACGGGGCGAAACCGAAAAGCCATACGAGTAGGAATAATTATTCACATTTAAAATTTTAAACAAAATGAACAAAGAAGAATTCAAAGCGAAAGCAAACCAGACAATTGATGAAATTTCAGCTAAAATCAATGAGTTGAAGGCTAAAAAAGAGTCGGTAAAAGAAGATGCTAAATCTAAGTATGATGAAACCATCAAAGATTTAGAATCTAAGCAAGCCGATTTAAAAGCTAAGTACAGCGAAATAGAAAATACTGCTGAAGACAAGTGGGAAGAAACCAAAAAGGCGTTTTCAGCCGCTTCCGATTCTTTTAAGGAAGATTTTGACAAGTTAAAATCCTTGCTTACGGTTGTTGTGTTGGCGTTGTTTTTAGCGTCTTGTGGCTCGTATGACCAAGACAAAAAAGAAACAACTATGGAGGACGTTAAAGAAGAAGTATCTGACGTTGTTGATGTTTCTAAAGATTTAGCCGCTGAAAAGTGGGAGGAGCTAAACAAGCAAGTAGAAGAAATTAAATCTGACGTTGAAGCAAAAGCAGATAAAGCGGAAGCAAAATATAAAAGTTTGAGTGAGGATGCTCAGGAAAAGCTAAAATCTCAAAAGCAAAAGCTAGATGAACAACGAGCTGAGCTAAACAAAAAAATGGAAGAATACCAAGCAGCCGCTAATGACAAAAAAGAAGAAGTGAAGACTGAAATTGAACAACTAAAAACCGCCTTAGACGAGAGCATTTCTACTTTTGAGAAAGAAATGGAAGAGGACAAAAAGCAGTAATTGGAAAATTCAATACTATTCTATGTAACGAGTACTCAAGCATGCTGAAATGGTTTTAAGATTTGGGAAAGAAACCATAAAAGAAGAAAATGACCTAGATGATTTGGAAAAAAGAGCGAACCTAATAGTAAAGAAATGAATAACCACTGGCTACAATATGGTATATCCACAATAGCGGGCTAGGTGCAAGTTTCAGGTTCACTACCCCGCTTTGGCTTTATCACGGCGGAAAGTGACGAAGCCCGCAAATCCGCTACTGTGGCTATACCAGTACCGTTGTGCTTAATTGTATTCTGCAGCATCAAAGCTCCGAAAATAGGGAAAAACATATTATCTTTGGATATAAATACTTCAGCAAATGGATGATAAAGTTAAATATTGGCTTGAACTTTCAGATTATGATATGGAAACAGCATTGGCAATGCTTAACAGTAAGAGATATTTATATGTTGGATTTATGGTTCACCAGACCATAGAGAAAATATTTAAAGCATATTACGCATTCTTGAAATCAGAAACAGCACCATTTTCACACAGTTTATCCTATTTAGCAAAAAAAGGAAATTTTTACGAAGAGTTTACTGAAGAACAAAAGGACTTCATTGACCAGATTGAGCCTCTGAATGTTGAAGCAAGATATCCATCTCACAAAGAAAGATTATTGAAAAGTCTGACTCACGAAAAATGTCTTGAAATCATCAAACAATCAAAAGAATTGCAGCAATGGATAAAAGAGAAGCTATAAAGAAAGTCATGCAATATAAAATTTTGCTTGGAAATCACTTTGACCTTGAATCAGTTTACCTTTTTGGTTCTTATGCAAAAGATACCAATAGGGAAGATAGTGATATAGACGTAGCAGTTGTTGTAAAGAGTATTTCAGGGGACTTTTTTGCTGTAAATCCTTTACTTTGGAAGCTAAGAAGACAGGTTGATGATAGAATTGAACCTATTTTAATTGAAATGAATAATGATAAATCCGGTTTCTTGGATGAAATTAAAAGAAATGGAATTGAAATAGGGTAACTAACAACTAAGCACACACATCACATAAAACCTATGTCGGGGCAGTGCAAAATTAACGTTTTGCGACCCGCATAAACTTAACCTCGGCGGATAGTGGAGCAACCACAACCCGCTACAGGTATTATGTGAAGAACGTTTTGCTCCGTGCAAACAAAACCACATCATCCATAGATTTGAACATTTTCTATACAGATTGATATTAAATGTATAAATTCTGTTGATTTCTATACAAAAGACATTATCTTTGTATAGAAATTTAAAAATACTTTACAAATGACAACTTGTGGATTAGCAGAATTGCCATTAAATATTGATTTGGAAACCAAAAGGGTTTTAAAAGCTTTACCCGGAGCACATGCTGCCTTAGCTGAGTTAAAAGGAATTGCATCTACAATGCCTAATCAAAATATCTTGATTAACACACTTGGATTACAAGAAGCTAAAGACAGTTCTGCGATTGAAAATATTATTACAACGCATGATGATTTATACAAATCTGAATTGAATATTGACGCATTTAAATCCCCTCAAGCTAAAGAGGTTCAGAACTATATTTCTGCGCTAAAAAAAGGATTTGAACTTATAACAAATACCGGACTGCTTACAAATAATAGCATACTGCAAATCCAAGAAGTATTGGAAGATAATAAAGCCGGATTTAGAAAATTGCCGGGTACTGACTTAAAAAATGCTGCTAAGGGTGAGACTATATACACTCCACCTCAAGATTATGAGGAAATAATGGGGTTAATGGCGAATCTTGAGCGATACATAAATGATTCAGAAATGCAAGATTGTGACCCATTAATCAAAATGGCAATTATTCATTTTCAATTTGAGAGTATTCACCCATTTTATGATGGAAATGGCAGGACCGGCAGGATAATAAACATATTATACTTGATTTTGGAAAAACTCCAATCATTGCCAATTCTATATTTGAGTAATTACATAATTAAGCGCAAATCTGATTATTACCGTCTTTTACAAAATGTTCGAGATGAAAATTTGTGGGAGGATTGGTTATTGTTTATGATAAAGGGAGTTGAACAAACTGCAAAAGAGACAATAGAATTGATTATAAAAATTAAAGAATTAATGCTTGATTATAAGCACCGACTTCGAGATAATTACAAATTTTACAGTCAGGATTTGCTGAATAATTTATTCAAACACCCCTATACAAAGATTGAATTTGTTGTAAATGATTTGGGAGTATCAAGATTAACAGCTGCAAATTATTTAAATAAACTGGCAGACGAGAAAATGTTGAGAAAAGATAAATTGGGAACCGGAAATTATTATATTAACGAGGAGTTATTTAATTTATTGACAAAGAGATAAAAATGAATATAACTGTTGCGCAGCATTTAATAAATAACCTAATTTACTATGGATGAAGGCATAATGGTAAAAGTTTTATTATTAACCCTTGGGTTATTATTTATAGTGTTCCAGTATTTTGAAATCCCTTTTTTTGGAGCAATATTCTTGTTGACAGTTTTTTTAATTCTTGCTTTATGCCATCCTGATTTTTTATTAAAACATGAAATTAATTCATTATTTTTGCCATCTCCTAAGAGATTTTAGTCAAAATTTGTAACAACAATGTTTTTAAATGGATAATGGATGCAATTGATAATATTGAAATAGTATATCTTCAAATTGAAGATTATCCCGAATTACGAAAAGCAATGGAAGAAGCGTATGCTAATATTCGAGATAAATTCTGGGAAAAAGAAGAGATTGAGATTTTGATAAAAAAATTTCCGGAAGGGCAGGTTATTATTAAAATTGATGATGAGTTAGCAGGATGCGCACTGTCGATAATTGTTGACAATAATAAATTAGATAATAAACATACATATAATCGGGTAACCGGAAACTCTACATTTAATACTCACACAAATGATGGCAATATACTTTACGGAATTGATATTTTTATCAGACCTAAATTCAGAGGATTAAGGTTGGGAAGAAGACTTTATGATTACAGAAAAGATTTATGTGAGAAACTAAATTTACAAAGTATAGTTTTTGGAGGCAGGATTCCAAATTACCATCAGTATGCAAATGAAATAACTCCTAAAGAATATATTGAAAAAGTAAGGAAAAAAGAGATTCATGACCCTGTGTTGGATTTTCAAATGTCTAATGATTTTCATCCTAAAAAAATTCTGAAAGGATACCTTGAAGGAGATGAAGATTCTAATGAATATGCTGTTTTATTAGAATGGAACAATGTTTACTATGAAAAATCTGATGATGTAACCAATCTTAAAAAAACAATAGTAAGACTGGGATTAATTCAATGGCAGATGAGATTATATAAAGACCTTGACGAAGTGATGCAACAAGTTGAATATTTTGTTGATGCAGTTTCGGCTTACAGAGCAGATTTTGCGTTATTTCCTGAATTTTTCAATGCACCTTTAATGTCAAAATATAATTACCTGTCAGAACCGGAAGCAATAAGAAAGTTAGCAACCTACACCGAAGAGATAGTTAAAAGATTCTCAGAACTTTCCATTACCTATAATATAAATATTATTACAGGGAGCATGCCGGAAATTGTAGACAACGAGCTTTATAATGCCGGCTATTTATGTAAGCGAGATGGAGGAATTGAAAGGTTTGAAAAACTTCATGTGACCCCTGATGAAACAAAAGTTTGGGGACTTCAAGGTGGAAATGAGATAAAAACTTTCGAAACAGATTGTGGAAAAATTGGTATATTGGTTTGTTATGATATTGAATTTCCTGAAGTTAGCAGATTACTTGCTAAGGAAGGAATGGATATTTTGTTTGTGCCATTTTTAACTGACACTCAAAACGGATACTCCAGAGTAAGAAACTGTGCTCAAGCCAGAGCAATAGAAAACGAGTGTTATGTTGCTATTGCAGGAAGTGTAGGCAACCTGCCGAAAGTCCGCAATATGGATATTCAGTACGCACAATCAATGGTTTTTACACCCTGTGATTTTTCTTTTCCGACAAATGGAGTAAAAGCCGAAGCAACCCCAAATACAGAAATGATTTTGATTGCAGATGTTGATTTAGACCTGTTAAGAGAATTAAATCAGTTTGGAAGTGTACGAAACTTAAAAGACAGAAGAAATGACCTATACGTGGTAAATAGGGGTAGAAAATAAGAATTTGTTAATATTTAAGTTTGTCCGATGAATAAAACCCTAAGAAATTTGAGTAAATACCGACACGATAAAAATTAATATAGATATTTTATGGATACAATATAGGTATTTTGAAAAATTCAATTATCTTTGTATGGATAAAATATAGATACATTATGGATAATTTTATAAATAAGCTAAATTTTGATTTTCAAACCAATCAGTTGATTTTAAAATCAATAAGCTTCATTGACTCGTTTAAAGGAAAATGGAATATCCTTGAAAGTAAAGAAAATATTTTTCTTAAAGAATTAAGAAAAATAGCCACAATTGAAAGTATAGGTTCATCAACAAGAATAGAGGGAGCTCAACTTACTAATCATGAGATTAAACAACTACTTGATAATGTTAAAATAACAGAGTTAAAATCAAGGGATGAGCAAGAAGTTGTGGGTTATTATGATGTGCTTGAAATAATCCATGAGAGCTATGAAAACATTAACATATCAAAGAACTATATTCAACAATTGCATAAGAATTTATTAAATTATAGCACTAAAGATAATAGACATAGGGGAGTATATAAAAATTTGTCAAATAAAGTTGTTGCAAATTATCCTGATGGTACCCAAAGGGTAATTTTTGACACAACTGAGCCTCATCTTGTTGAAAACGAAATGAACTATTTGATTGATTGGGTGAATGAACAGTTTAATTCAAAATCACTTCACCCTTTAATTGTTGTCGGATTATTTATTTATGAATTTTTATCTATACACCCCTTTCAAGACGGAAACGGAAGATTGTCCAGATTATTAACAAATCTATTGCTACTCAAGAGCGATTACTTATTTATTAAATATGTATCGTTTGAAAATTTAATCGAGCAGAAAAAAAAGATTTACTATGAAGCACTAATGGATGGTCAAAAGGATAGAAATTCCGGTAAAGAAATAATTGACAAATGGATGCTTTTCTTTTTACAATCCCTTGAAACGTTAATCCATCGTTTGGAACAAAAATATGATGGATTTAAAACTAAAGGTGGTTATCTGAATGAGAGACAAAAGAAAATTAAAGAATTCATTAGAAGTAACCAGCCAATTAAGCTATCTGATTTAGTGAATAGTATGCCGGATATTTCAGTAAACACGCTTAAAAAAGATTTGCAGTATTTGAAAATTGAACAAATAATTGAATCAGTTGGAAAAAACAAAGGAACTGTATATGTATTGAAAGACAATTAAGTACTTGCTCTAATATTGAAATATGAGCGGTCTGCAAAACCCGGCAATTATTCCGTATTGGACTAAATATTGTTCGAATTGCTATGTACTTGTCGAAAGGTTTTAATGATTTTTTAAGCTGCCTTAACTGTAAATCAGGCAGAATGTTTGCAAATAAAAAGACTTTAAATTAACTGTAGATACATCAAAAAAACTATCTTTGAGAAAAATAAAATCCAAAATTATTTAAAAATACTTAATTCTGAAATAATTTATTTATAAAGCATTTATTACCTGCTAATGACAGTAAATGGAGTAGAAATATAATAATACTTATTATGAAAGATAAAGACATAAAATCAGTTGAGATATTCAAAGGGACACCATGGCAAGCTCAAATGGTTAAGAATTTATTAGAAGATTCAAAAATTAATGCCTTTTTGCAGGATGAAATAATCGGTTCACTAAATTTGCCTTGGGAATCAGCAGGTGGGGTCGGACAGGTAAAGGTTATCGTTTCAAGTTCTGATTATGAAAATGCGAAATTGATAGTTGATAAGTATAAAAATAATCCGGAGAAAGATAAATAATAATAGCTAATCAAAACAATTCTGCTTCTACCGTTTATCCCTGAACTTGAATAACCGTAAGGTATTAAATTAAAAGTTTTTATAATTAAATAAAATATTTATTTTTAAATTTGCAGATGTTTTTAGTATTTTATAAATATTAAATTCATCAATTAAAACTATATATTTAAAAACTCTAAAATAACCTTTACAATGAAAAAAACACTTGCACTTTTAGTTTTTATGATAACGTTATCTTGTCACGGACAGACCTCCCAAACTACCTATTTTCGCGATTTTGAACTTACAAGAGAAGTCTCAGAAAGAAGAGCAAATTATTCAAAGACAGTTACTAAAAATTCTGAAGGAGTTGTTATAACTGAAGTTAAAGATTTAGAAAGAGGTGAAGTGATAATAAGAAATGGAGAACCATTTGGAATATGGACTGTTGATAACTTTGGTGAAGAAAAGCTAATAGATTATAATTTTGAAATGGTTTATTCTAAAAAAGAGTGTCAAAAGACTATTACTGAATTAGAAGACTATAAATATTTTGACGACTATGATCAGCTTGGATATAAAGCACCAAAAATATCAAAAAATGGTATTTCAATAACTCAGTATATTAGAAATAATATTCATTACCCTGTTTTAGCAAGAATGTCCGGTGCATCCGGCACAGTATATTTAACCTTTACTATAACTAAAAGTGGTAATATTGAAAACCTTTCAGTTTATGAAGGGGTTGATGTAAATCTGGATAAGGAGGCTATGCGAGTTATGCGTGAATTAACTATTTATGAGCCACCAAAAATTAATGATCAGCCAATTGAGCTCTGCATAAAATTTCCTGTTAGGTTTGCATTATATTAATATGTTTTTTGTTAAAAATATCATAGTGAATCTTAATAGATATTTTTGTCTATTAATCAAGATGAATTAATAATAACAAACCAAACAAACTGCAAAAAATGAAAAAAACGATTACATATCTGATAGCAATACTTTTTATTTCAGCCGGATGCGCTGAGCTTGCACAAATAATTGACAGTATTGATGGAGACCGCCCTCTTACACAAACGGAAGTGGCTAACGGACTAAAAGAGGCGTTAAAAATCGGTACTAAAAACGCAGCCGGTGAGCTTTCACGCGTTAATGGTTATTATGGGGATAAATTAGTGAGAATCTCTCTTCCTCCGGAAGCATCTGTTATAACAGACAATCTAAACAGGATACCGGGAGGAGAAAAGTTAGTTGAAGATGTAGTTCTTAGAATCAATCGTTCAGCTGAAAATGCAGCTAAAGAAGTAACTCCCATATTTGTTGACGCTGTTACTAGGATGACTATACAAGACGCATTTTCTATTTTAAGAGGTGAAGAAAATGCCGCAACCATATACCTTAAAAATAATACTTATAATGAGCTTTTTAATCTCTACCAACCACGAATAGATAATTCTCTTAATCAACCTCTCGTAGCCGGCGTTTCAACAAATGAATCTTGGCAAAATCTTACAGGAAGATGGAACAGAGTGGCTGAGTCAAGAGCAGGACAAATTGCCGGGTTTAATGCCGTCGATACTGAATTAGATGAGTACCTGACCAATCAAGCTTTAGATGGTTTGTTTTTAAAACTTGCAGAAGAAGAAGCCAACATAAGAACTAATCCGGAAGCAAGAGTTACAGACCTGCTTGAAAGAGTTTTCGGCTCTAGGGAAGCGCAGCAGTAAAAGATAATGCAAATAGCAAAATAATCTAAAATGAATATTAAAGAAATATACAGCAAGCAAAGATTATTTTTTAATTCTAATAAAACCAAAGATATAAGTTTTAGAATTAAAGTTTTGAAAAAATTAAAGGCGGTTTTAAAGGAAAATGAAGAATTGATGTTTAAGGCAATTTATGATGATTTTGGCAAGTCAGAATTTGAAACTTATGCGTCAGAATTGTCTTTGATATATCATGAAATTAATAATTCCATAAAAAATATTCATAAGTGGTCTAAAAAGAAAAGAGTTGCTACCGGCATTGCCAACTTTCCCGGCAAAAGTTATATAATGCCGGAACCTTTAGGTGTAACGTTAATAATTGGTGCCTGGAATTATCCTTATCAATTATCTTTGGTTCCCGCAATATCATCAATTGCCGCCGGAAATACTGTTATTATTAAGCCCAGTGAAGTTCCTACCAGAACTTCAAAGGTGTTAGCAAAAATTATTAATGCCGCCTTTTCTGAAGATTTTCTTACTGTTGTTGAAGGTGGAGTAGAGGAGACTACGGAAATTTTAAAAAACCGTTTTGATAAAATATTCTTTACGGGAAGTACATCTGTGGGTAAAATAATTTATCAGGCAGCTGCAAATCACTTAACACCTGTTACGCTTGAACTCGGTGGTAAAAGTCCAACTTTTGTGCTTTCTGATACAAATATTAAAATTACAGCAAAAAGAATAGTATGGGCCAAATTTTTCAATGCCGGGCAAACTTGTGTTGCGCCTGACTATCTTTTAGTTGATAAGTCAATAGAAGTAAAACTTCTTGATGCTTTGAAAGAGGAAATAGAAAAATGTTATCCAAACTATATGGATATTAGTGATAATTATACAAGAATAATAAATACAAAAAACTTCGATCGCCTTTGTAATCTTATAGACTACGACAAATTATTTTTTGGAGGGGAAAGCAATAGGAATAATAGATTTATCAGTCCTACAATTTTAAAAAATATTTCCTTTGAAGATAATATAATGAAGGATGAAATTTTTGGTCCTATTCTTCCTGTAATATCTTTTGATGATATTGATGAAGCTATTAAAAAGGTAAAAGAAAAAGAAAAACCTTTGGCTTGCTATATCTATTCAAAAAACAAAATTATAAAACAAAAGATTCTAGAAGAATTATCTTTTGGAGGAGGTGCTGTTAATGACAGTATTATGCATTTGACCAATACGAATCTTCCTTTTGGTGGCGTTGGATTAAGCGGAATTGGGTCTTACCATGGAAAATATGGTTTTGAAACCTTTTCACACTACAAAAGTATTTTAGAAAAATCATTTTGGTTTGAACCTAACATGAAATATCCTCCCTACACTGAGAAAAAAATGAAAATAATAAAATGGCTTTTGGGTTAAGTTAAACTATAAACTTAATAATAAATGGGTGCAAATAATACCTAAAAGCGAAAGAAACTAACATGTATAATTCTCTTAAAACAAATTTTGTAATTTTTTAAGTATTATTTTTACTATTTTTGCTCAAACAAACAAATTGAAATATTTATAATAATTTATTAATAATAAGCGTAGTACATTATATAATTATAAAACTAATAATATGAAGAGACTATTTTCAGTTTTTGTTATTTTTTTGCTTATATCCTTTTTTAATAAAGCACAAGGTAATGATAACACTTGGCGTTTAGGTTTAAAAGCCTCACCCTCAATTTCGTGGATTAATCCGGATATTAGAGAGATTGATTATGAATCAACATCTTTGGGTTTTTCTTATGGTTTGATTGCCGACTGGTTTTTTAGTGAAACTTATTCGGTTTCTGCTAATTTGTTTATAACTCATCAAGGCGGTGAAGTGAGTTTTGAAAATGATCAAATATATAGTTTTGATGGTAATAACTTAAAAAACAGGGATTTTGATCTTCAATACGTTGAAATACCTTTATTATTGAAAATGCGTACCAGGGAATTTGGTTATTTTACGTTTTACGGACAGTTTGGCTTTTCTCCCGGGTTCAATATTAAAGCAAGAGCTGATGATATATATTTTGATGGTAGTAAAGAAAATGACTTAAATATTGAAGATGATGTATATACATTGAAAGCTTCTATTGTAATGGGAGCAGGAGTAGAGTATTCTTTGCTGCAAAATACAGCTATTGTTATGGGGCTAAATTATAATAATGGTTTTTCAAATATGTTTGATAAAGGATCTTATTCAAATAAAAAGATAGCTGCCAGACCAAGCTATGTTGAACTTACAATAGGAATGATGTTTTAGGGTTGCTTGGTTAAAATTGTTTAATTATAAATTAATGCATTAACAATGAAGATTGCTCTAGCCCAAATCAATTGCCATATTGGGAATTTTGAGTATAATTATAAAAAAATTACCGAGAAAATTCAACTTGCCGAGAAAGATAGTGTTGATTTAATAGTTTTTCCTGAGCTTGCAATTACCGGATATCCTCCTCTTGACTTACTTGAAAATAATGACTTTATTGACAAATCTCTTGCATACTTGAATAAAATTGCTATATCTTGTAATAAAGTATCGGCAATAATAGGTGCTCCTTAACGAAATGAAGATAGTAAAGGTAAACCGTTATTTAACAGTGCCTTTTTCTTAAATAAAGGGAAAATTAATAAAATTTTTAATAAAGCTTTATTGCCAAATTATGATATTTTTGACGAGTATAGATATTTCCAACCCGCAAATGATTTCACTATATTAGATTTTAATGGGCATAAAATAGCTGTTACAATTTGTGAGGATATTTGGAATCTTGATAATAAAACACTATACATGTCGTCTCCGATGGAATTTCTTTCTAAACAAAATCCTGATTTTGTGATAAATATCGCTGCTTCTCCTTTTAACTTTGATCAACAAGCAGAAAGAAAATCTATTCTTGCAAAGAATGCCATAAGTTATAAGCTTCCTGTATTTTATGTAAATCATGTCGGAGCTCATACAGATTTATTATTTGATGGTGGCTCAATGATATTAAATGACAGGGGAGAAATTACTCATGAAATGAAATATTTCGATGAGGATTTTTACATAGCAGATTTAGCGTCTGTAAATAAGAACAAAGGAGCAGTTGTTCCTTTTAATGGTGATGAAAATAAAGAACTTAGTAGTATTCCTTTATCAGATGAAAAAATTAAACTTGTTTATGATGGTTTGTTGATGGGGGTGAAGGATTATTTTAAAAAATCAGGATTTAAGAAAGCAATTTTGGGTTTATCCGGCGGGTTGGACTCAGCTTTGGTTTTAGTTTTGGCAGTAAAAGCACTAGGTAGTGGTAATGTAAAAGCATTATTGATGCCGGGGCCCTTTTCTTCAGACCATTCAATAAATGATGCTGTGGAACTTGCAGAAAATTTAAAAGTTTCTTACGATATAGTTTCTATTAATGAGCATTATGAATTATATAATAAGTCATTAAAAAAGTATTTTGAAAATACACGTTTTGATACAACAGAAGAAAACCTGCAAGCGAGAATAAGGGCTGATATTTTGATGGCATATTCAAATAAGTTTGGTTATGTTTTACTAAACACATCAAATAAAAGTGAGGCAGCAGTTGGCTACAGCACAATGTATGGAGATATGTGCGGAGGGTTGTCTGTTATTGGAGATGTTTATAAAACTGATGTGTTTAAACTGTCGCATTTTATAAATAAAGAAAAAGAAATAATTCCTGAAAATATTATTAATAAACCACCTTCGGCAGAGTTGCGTCCGGATCAAAAAGATTCCGATTCTCTCCCGGAATATGGTATTTTAGATAATATACTTTATTATTACATTGAATGTCAACTCAGTTCAACTGATATTGTAAAAAAAGGGTTTAATGCTGAAACTGTTAATAAAGTAATTTCTTTGGTAAACAACTCTGAGTATAAAAGATTTCAGTTTCCTCCGGTATTGAGAATATCTCCAAAATCTTTCGGTTCAGGACGAAGGATACCACTTGTTGCAAAACACGATTATTAGAATTGTTAACTTTAAAATCCGTCAAAATCATCCATTGGTTCCATGTCTTCTCTTTCATGACGGTCTCTATCTCTTCTGTAGTCATGAATTCTGTATGAGAAACCAAGGAAAATCATTCTGCTTCTACGCTTATGCATTTGGTTCATTTCAAAATTTTCACCATAAGAGTATAATTCAAATTTTTGTGTATTGAAGATATCACTAACACGCAAAGTAATATTTCCATTATTGTTTAAAACACCGTATCTCATTCCAAAATCAGCAGAATACATTGCTTCTATTTTACCTTGGAGCATTACGGTTGGGGAGCGATAGTTCCCGGATAATTGCATTGAGAAGTTTCTTCCAAAAATAAAATTATTTGTAACTCTTGCAGTCCATGAGTAACTTTCAGAATCATGTCTTGTGCCTCCTACATCTCCTTCAACCATTCTTTTGAAATAGCTAGCGTTTCCATTTATCCTCCACCAGGGAGCAACCGTTTGAGATGCTACAAGCTCAACACCGTAGTTTACAGCATGTCCTATATTATCCCAGCTTGTTATTGTAACTTTTTCATCATCTTCATCAACTACCCTGTATCTTGTCATCATTTGATCAGTATATCTGTAGAATACTGAGGGGTTGATAGTTGTATTTTCCCAATATTTAGTATAACTTAGCTCAAGTGAGTGAATATATTCAGGTAAAAGATTAGGATTTCCCATCGAGATGTTATAAGGGTCGGAATATCTTGGAAAAGGATTAAGAGCCCATCTTCTCGGGCGGCTTATTCTTTTACTGTAGCTTAACTGAGCATCCTGATCATTTTCAAAATGCCTTCTTACATGAGCGCTTGGAAATAAACTAAAGTAATCATTGTCAACTATTCCTTCCTCTCCATCAAGCTTAAAGTGAGAACCTTCAATTACAGCTTGTTCAGCTCTCAAACCACCCTCTACATTATAATTCCCCAGGCCGGCAGACAAAATAGCATAAGCAGAATGCCTTTGGTCATTGTATTCAAATAAATCAGTTCTTCTATCATCTATAAGTCTTTCTCCGGTCTCAACATCAACGTTATAAAATCTGAAGTCATTATCACTGGTTCTAAGTCTTGTTTGCCATCCTGTTTCTATTTTTAAATTATCATTTAAAGGGTGAGAATAATCAAATTCAGCATTGAAATTTCTGCTACTAGAGATATTATCAATAAACTCCATTAAATCCGGATCATTCTCTTTTTGATAGTCAAAGAAAGACTTGTTATCTTCAGTTCTTTGGAATTCCCTGTCAGAATAACTAAAGTCAACATTGAGTTCACGAAAGTCTTCATCATACTCTCTTCTGTAATTTAAAGCATAACTAAAGCCATCTCTCATCATAGTATTGTCTGCAAGTCTGTAATCCGGCAAGTCATCATAATTTTCAAAGATATAATTTCTTTTATCAAGGTTGTTTCTTTCCCAGTCATTATATCTTGCACTGAAAGTGATGGTGTTTTGTTCGTTCAATTCATAATCAAATCCAAGTTGTATATTATAGTTATCCATACTTCTTTCAAATTCAGAGTCTTGTATAATCCGAGCTGTATCTGCACCATTATTCATCCAGTTAATTCTATCTGATTCACTTTCACCATACATATTAAAAAATCTGCCGCTAATGCTTGTAAACAAATTTAAATTGTCAAGAACCCTGTAATTGAAATTAATAGATCCGCTATACCTGTGATTTGTACCTGCACTAAGATTTATCATGCCGTTGTATCCCGGTCTTTCTTCTCTTTTAGTTACTATGTTAATAATTCCTGCTGTTCCATCAGGGTCATATCTTACAGAAGGATTTGTTATAATCTCAATTCTGTCAATCATCTCCGATGGTAACTGTTCTAAAATTGTATCTTCATCCATTCCTGTCAGCTCTGATGGTCTGCCATCAAGAAGAATTGTAACATTTGAACTACCTCTAAGGCTTACATTCCCATCAAAATCAACATTAACAGCCGGTATATTTTGCATTAAATCAAGAGCTGTACCTCCAATTGCTGTAAGTTCCTGACCAACATTTATAACTCTACGATCAAGTCCAACTTGCATCATCTCTCTGGTTGCTTCTATTAAAACTTCGTCAAGATATTCAGCAGAAGGAGCTATTTTTATTATTCCTGCATCGTAAACGGGATTATCCCGCGAAATTTCTATGTCATTATATTTTTGAGTTGGATAACCTACAAACTGAACTTCAATATAATACTTCCCGGGAGGAACTTCTGTGATTTTAAAACTCCCGTCATCTTCTGAAATAGACCCTGAAACCATAACAGAATCGCTTTCTCTATATAAAACCGCACTGGCATACATTAAAGGATTTTCTGTTTCCT
>PWLF01000298.1 GCA_003559475.1 Bacteroidales bacterium | reverse complement strand
CTAATTGTCAGTGAGTGGTGGGAGGGGGCAAGCTCTTTTGGTTTTTCTGTGTTGGCTATGTGTGTTGGCAAAAACCAAATGTGCTTGACCGTGCGTTGGGTTTTCAGCATGTTGCACAACTCAAATATTTCAGTCACAGAAGGTAGTAATTCTGCTTTTCCTTAAAATAATTTTTCAAAAACCGTATTTGTATCATTGATTAATTTCATAACAACAAATTTAGCTAAATTTATATATTTAGCTTTAGCATTTTTATATAAATTTATTAACAAATATTATTTATACTAATATTTTTTTCAGTAAATGCAACTTATAGGAATTAAAGCAAAATAAATATTTTAATTTAACCCGCGAACAAAAATAAACAATTTTTGTAAGTAAAAACCAATACAAAAATTACAAAAATACACTGTATGTTCATAAATTTTCAATTAACAGAGAATTAAAACTCAATAGTGATAGGAAAACCAAAAGTTAAAAAATATTTTTAAATTTTTACTCATGTGAGTCATGTTTACTTTTTTATTTAGTTTAGTCACAAGATAGACTCATTAATTTCATACACTTTTTTACATTTAATAAAATTAGCGTTTCTACTTCATAAACCTATGAAGTTTATTATTTACAAAATAAGAGTAAGTTATTGCAAATAGTATAATAAATAGACTCAGGACTGCTGCGGGTATAGCGACTACAGAATCGTCTTTAAAAAAGCGTAAAGAAACAACGGCTGCAAAAGCTGCACTTTTAATGGTCATCATAAAAGTACTGCTTATTATTAAACCTTTGTCATTATAATATTTTGATATTACATAATTATAAAAAAATGCCAACAAAAACATAGAAATTATAAAAATAACTAACGTTATAATTAGTATTAAGGGTTCTTGAAAAAAGACATCCCGGCTCATTCCAATAATAGGAGTTAAAATCAGAAAGAATAGCCACTTTATGGTTAATCCCGAATATTTTCGAGAATGCTGTATTATTTTTGGATGCCTGAGAAATCTACTTACTATTATTGGTATAATTATTAGTTTAACCATTATTAAAAAAATTACCATAGGAGAAACTAACGATGCTCCAATAAAAAAATACAAAATCAAAGGAGTTACTATCATGGCTAAAAAATACAGCCCAAATAACCCTGTAGTAGCAAAGGTTGTATTTCCATTAAGCATAGCAGAAAACGGAATAACCGCAGGTCCGGGAGGTGCAGCTACTACAATTACAAATCCAATCCATAACGATAAATAGCCGAAATATGATGAAGCTATCCACGCTAAACCTAATGTTACAGCTCCAAATAACACATAATTTAACAAAAATGAACCTAAAACCGGCTTATAAAAACTTGAAAAACTATTCCAGGAGCTAAATGAAAAGTTTACTGTTGAGGCAACCATTGCTATCATTAACAGGTAGGTAGATAAACCGGATAAAAAACTTGTCAATTCACCAAAAATTAATCCTAACACTATTGCAAGTGATAAAACAAAATCCCTGTGGTTTATTATTTTAAAAAACAAACTACTATTCATAATAAAACAAATTACAGTATTACTTCTTTTCTTTAATTATCTCCCATTCTTCAATTTGTCCATTTACTATTTTAAATATAGGGTTTGACTCGGGTTGCTTTATTTTTTTCAAAAGACAATAATGCTTTTTATCACGTTGCTTAACTTTTTGTTTTAAATGCTCCCATTCATAATATAATTGACAATCTGTTGTTGTAATTTGCTCAATTACTTTGATGCTTTTAAATTTTTTATTATCAAAGTTAAATCCTCTATTTTTTGCTTCATCATATATTGTATTTAAATAATATGAAATTGCTTTTACAGGATTTGTGGTAGATTTAAATCTGGAAAGCTGGGGGTGAGATAAATATCCTTTTGTTTTACCTTTTAATACTGCCTGAGCTAAGAGCGATTCTCTCCACAAAGCAACCAATCCTCTGTTATCTATGTATTTAGGGTGCAAAGTCCAAAGTCTCATTATAATTTTAAGTTGTTTCCCGTCATCTTTATTTTATTTAATTACCTGAAATGGATGGATACAATTTTCAGGAATTATATACCCTCTTCTAAGATTAAAGTTCTTTTGACCACTTTCCGGCAAAATTATAGCATTCTCTGATAAACACAACACTCCTCCCCTTTCTATATTAATTATTCCATTTTCACGAATTACAAGTTGTGCTAATTCATCAATTTTTAAGGTATCTCCTTTATTAACTGTCAACTCTGAGTTTTTACCAATATCAAAATAACTGCCTTCTTCAAGATGTAGTGTTGATTTATTTTTTAGTTCAACTTCAGCATTATCTTCAACAATAAATCTTGAATTTTCTTTGCATGACAACACAGAAGGTTTTGCAAACAAATTTGATATTTCATTTCTGTATATTTGATTTGGAGTTAAGCTTTGATCTATTTTGAGCGTATTCCCTTCTTTAAGTATAAGGTTTTCTTTCAGAACTATATTTCCTGCCCATCTGACATCATTATTTATATCATAACCATCCCAATTTACATTAACTTCAAAAGTTCCATCCTGTTTTTCCTTCATTTTTATATTAAGTCCTGTAAGATAAACATGAGAGGTATTAGTATTTTCTTCAGCTATTTTAAAGTTTCCTCCCTCTTGAGTTACATAATAAGTAGTAAGATTAACAGGTGCAGGATTTGTTCCTATTCCTATAACGGCATCTCCTGTGAATGCATCGAGTTCATCTCCCAAATAAGGCAGAGAGTTATTTATTAATGTTTTTCCATCACTATCATATTTAATATTAAGTAGATGTCCATCATCACCACTAAGTTTTATTTGATTAGGATTAGACGGGTAAAAGTGAGTAGTTTGGTCTTGATATCCTGATAAAGGATTTGGCAAATATCTTTTTGCAGTATATAAATATCCTGAAGCGACACATCTAACTCTTTCGTCATCCATTTTTTTAAAATCCCAATTTCCTTCGGCACTAACAATCCTAAGGTTATCAGTTTCATTAGTTGGATAAACTTCACTTCTTTTCCCTTTCAGAACATCTTTCCCTACCTGAATATAACTATATATTCCCGGGGCTCCCATATGTCGGCAATCATGCCATGTTTCCCCGTTATGTCTTATTGAATAATGCAAATAATCAAGCTTTTCATTTCTTCCAATTTGATGATTTTCAAGCCATAAATATTGGTTTGATGCTCCTTCATCAACATAAGGTAATTTTATTCTAACTGCATCACCTGTTGTGACAAAATCTCTTAGGATAAACGTTTTCTCACCATCATCCCTAGATATATCAGATGGTTTTTTGTTGGCTTGTATTGGGTACCCTTCAGGGTTATATTTTTCACTTGTCCAGTTCATTCTCCATCTTTCATAACCATTACAAGAAACCAGTCCTGAGTGATAATTTCCCATAAGCCCATAGCCGCCTTCCGTTCCAAAAAATGTATTTATTCGCCCCCTTCTATAATGATTTCCTCCGGAAGTATGAAAAGTATTGCCTCCAAAAAATTGATGAGAAATTTCATGAACAACAATACCATTTGGATTCAATGGCCCATATCTATTGCCAACACCCTGATTTGTAAAATTAGATCTCTGCTCTTTAAGAATATTATTTTCTTTAATCTCATATCTGTAAACACCTGCATGACCCGTGCCACTGCCAACACCCCCAAATTTACTGTTAGTGTTCCTCCACAAAAACTGTATCATATCAATATTTCCATCCCCATTACTATCATAATCAGCAATTCTGTCATAACCATATAAAGCATTATTAAGTCCACCATTATTATTTATGAAGTCAATTATGTAATTTCTAGCATTACTAATATGAAATTCTTCTTTAACATCATTCGGTGTTATTCTGGATTTATTAATATTAACAACTATAAAATCACCTAAAATAACTAATTCTCCAAAAGAAGATTCGTGGTATAGTCTTGTCATAACACCATTAACATTATCCGGATCATATTCAACATCAAGAAAATCTTTTAAATAAGTTGGTATGCTTTGATTGTTTATCCCTTCTTTAGTTGCAGGATCCCATATTCCGTTTGCTTCAGGTCTTGGATCTAAATTTTCCCCTGTCTTATCAGAATCAGGATAAATAACATTTACCATTATTGTCAAAAATCTATACTCTCCCCTTGGAGACATCCGCCAGCCATCTTGGCTTTCATAAATATCAGAAGCTTCAAGCACAAATATAAAGACAAAAACATTCAATAATATAAATTTTATTATCCTTAAACCTCGCATGATTATTTAATTCAATTTATATCTATTTTATATTGAGTTCTTTGACAATATCCTCAATTTTATTTTGTAATTCTTTTTCAGTGATATAATAATTATCCGGTTTACTAAGTATTCCTTTAGCTGAAAAATAGAATTTAATTTTAGGTTCTGTGCCTGATGGTCTCATAGTTATTTTACTTCCATCACTAAGAATAAACTGTAAAACGTTGGACTTTGGTTGATTAACATCAAAAGTTGTGCCGTTTTTAAGGATTTTACGTTTTAAAGAGCTGTAGTCAATTATTTCTAACACTTTTATACCACAAATTTCTTCGGGCGTATTACTTCTAAAATCATTCATCATTTGTTGAATTTCTTCGTGTCCTTTTTTACCTTTTTTCGTAATGGAAATCAACTTATCTTTATAAAATCCGAACTCTGTATAAATATCCCATAAAATTTCAAAAAGCGTTTTGTTTTGAGATTTTGCCCATGCGGCAGCCTCAGCTATTACGCAACATGAAATAATAGCATCTTTATCTCTTACAAAATCGCCAACAAGATATCCATAGCTCTCTTCACCACCGGCAATAAACTTTTTCTCACCTTCGAATTCCCGCATTACTGCAGCGATATGCTTAAATCCAGTCAAAGTTTCATAACAATCAACACCAAAGCTCTCTGCCATTTTATTAATTAAATCAGTAGTAACAATGGTTTTGATAATATACTCATTGCCTTTAAAAAGATTTTTTTCTTGATATTGTTTAAGCAAGTAGTAAATTAATAATGAAGCTGTTTGATTTCCATTAAGAAAAACATATTCATTTTTCAAATTTTTCACAATAATCCCTACTCTGTCACCATCGGGGTCTGTTCCCATAACCAAATCAGCATTATTCTCTTTTGCTTTATTAAGTGCCATTTCCAAAGCTTTCGGTTCTTCGGGGTTTGGGGATTCGACCGTTGGGAAATTTCCATCAGGAATATTTTGTTTATCAACTTTTATAATATTTTCAAATCCGTAAGATTTAAGCCCCTTTGGCCCTAAATCAACAGTTGCTCCATGAATAGGAGTAAAAACTATTTTTAAATTCTTATATTTTGAAATATGCTCAGGAGACAATACAAGCGTTTTAATTTTTTGAAGATATACATTATCAAGTTCTTCTCCGACAATTATTATGTTGTTTGCATTTTTATTAAAATTAACATCCTCAACAGATTTTATATTCTTTACTTCATTTATTACATTCTTATCATGAGGCTCTACTAATTGTCCCCCATCTTCCCAATAAACTTTATATCCATTATACTCTTTCGGATTATGAGAAGCTGTTATTACGATTCCTGATTGACATTTAAGATGTCTAATTACAAAAGAGAGCAAAGGTGTAGGTCTTAATTTGTCAAAAAGATAAACTTTGATGCCATTTGCAGACAAAACATTAGCTGCTATTTCTGCGAAATAATCTGAAGAATTTCGACAATCAAAAGCTATAGCAACTTTAATTTCTTCTTTTTTGAAAGATTTTTTCAAATAATTTGTCAACCCCTGAGTCGTCATTCCCACTGTATATTTATTCATTCGGTTCGTGCCAACACCCATTACACCTCTCAATCCGCCGGTGCCGAACTCCAAATCCTTATAAAAAGCATCTTCGAGCTTATTAAGATCATTGTCAAATAAAGATTTTACATAGTTACGTGTTTCTTCATCAAAACCACTCCCAAGCCATAACTTCGCTTTTTCAATTATTTTTTTATCTACTGCCATTTTTCTTTTTTTTAATTCTATACTATTATGCAAATATAATAAAGCATTATGATAATATATTCAGTTTTTTAAGAATATTAGAAAAATTTTTTATTCATGTTTAGAATATTGATATTTTTAAAAATTGGTTTTTATTTGTTTTTTGATATTTGTTTTTTGATATTTGTTTTAAATTTCAATTTAGAAATTTAGGACATATTAAACTTTTATGCTCAAATAATAGTTTTAATTAATCCTATTATAAATAGAAAAAGACATAATGCATATAAAAGAAGTAATAACAAAAAAGGATAAAAGAGACTTTTTATTAGTCCCCAAAATACTATACAAAGATGATCCTAACCGGATAAGTCATCTCGACAAAGATATAGAAGCTGTATTTAATCCTTCAAAAAACAGTTTATTTAAAACAGGTGAAGCTATTCGCTGGATAATGAAAGATGGAAGAGGCAAGTTAACGGGCAGGGTTGCAGCCTTTGTTAATAAAGACACTGCATACACACATTCTCAACCTACCGGGGGTATGGGCTTTTTTGAATGCGTTGATGACAAAAATGCTGCTTTTGCACTATTTGATAAATGCAAACAATGGCTGTTAAGTAAAGGCATGAAAGCAATGGAAGGACCAGTTAATTTTGGTCAAAAAGACCGCTTTTGGGGTTTGTTTATTGATAAAAAAACTACAGACAACCATATCTTATGAATTATATAACCCTCTATATCATAAAAATGAGCCTGTAGCTTTTTATATTAACATCCCCGAATTAAATGAAGTTTTCAAACATTTTAACGGGAAACTAGGTTTTAAAGAAAAACTAAAATTTCTTTATTATTGATATAAATGTAAATGTCGAGCAATATATAGTCTTGTTTTGGGCACTACTCCAGAATTTAGAAACAAGGGAATAGAAAGTGTTTTCGTGGTAAAACAAATAGATCTTTTAAATGAAAAAAATTATGACAATGTATATTTATCATGGATTGGAGACTTTAATCATAAAATACTTATATTAATAGATTTTTTATAATTGGAAAAAATTTCACATTATTTACCTATAAATAACTTTTTGATCCGAATGATAAATTTGAAAGACACCCCAAGCTTGTATAACTACAAAAAATGCAAATAATTTAAAAATAATGTCAAAAAAACTTGGTTTTTTAATAATAGCCGATTATTTTTGCACTCCCAAAAACAATAACCTTTTATTTATTGTTAAATAACCAGACTCGGTAGCTCAGCTGGTAGAGCACATCCCTTTTAAGGATGGGGTCCTGAGTTCGAACCTCAGCCGAGTCACTAAAGCCCGGAGAAATCCGGGCTTTTTTTATAGCCTAAAATTGATAAAAAATAGTTTTGGTTTTTATAAAATTGTGGAAGAGGAAGGCATAACATCATCAGGAGTTAAGCTTATCGCTTCATCTATTTGCTCTATCAGTTTTTTTCTGTCTCTTGACAAAGTGCCGGATAAAAGGAGATTGTTTGAAACATGATTACTTCTGTAAATAACGTTTTCAACATTCAAATTCTCTATAAACATCTTCAATTCAATAAAAAGTTCAACTATTGTCTGTTGAACATAATCTCCTCTAAAACGTTCTTTAAAATGCTCATAACCAAAAGGAAGGCTCAATGTTAATGTAGATAAAAATTTAGGATTTATCATATTAATAACTTTTGCTGAATTTATAGCATGTTGTGTACTATATTTTTTGCCTCCTAATCCGTTTATTATCATAATTGAAGTATCTATCCCGGCCTCATGAGCTTTCTGAATTCCTTTTACTGTAGAAGAAAAGGTTTCCCCTTTATTAACAAGCTCCAACAGTTCATCATCCCCTGTTTCTATCCCAATATATAATAATTTTAACCCTGCTTCTTTCAGTTTAATTAATTCTTGGTCTGTTTTGCTAATAACCTGTTTAGGCATAGCATAAGCCGAAATACGTTGCAAATTACCAAAACTTTCATTAATCTCATCCAATATAGCAAGAAGTTTATCTGCTGACATAACAAAAGCATCACCATCAGCTATAAAAACCTTCCTTGATTTTCCTTTGTACAGACGTGACAACACTTTTATTTCTTTTTTTAATTTATCTATACTTCTAATTTTAAAATCTTTAGAAGAATACATTTCGCAAAAAGCACACTTATTCCATGAACATCCTATAGTAGCTTGAATAATTGCAGATCGGCCTTCTCCCGGCGGTCTAAATAATGGCTCATCATAGTTTATCATATATTTTTATATTAAAATTAAAAAAATGAGTTATTTACAAGTGATTTTAAGCTAAACTAATTATATTTTTGCAAAGCTAAAAAATAAGTGCTAAATATTTTTACGGCGTACTACTTTTTTGTTAATTCCTTTTTTAAAGTACATAATTATGCCAAACCATCATTTTTTTTGCGCCTTAATTAATAATAAATATCTTTGTAAAAACTTAAATTAAAGCATTAAACATAGACACTCATGCAATCCAAATATTTTTTAATTACGGTCATTCCCTTGTTTTTTATTTTAACAAAAGTATCTTTTTCACAAGATCAAGTTGTCTTTAGCGACAAAGCAAATCAGGAACCTCATCCTTCAGCAATATTAGAAGTAATATCTAAAGACAAAGGTTTTTTATTACCCCGGCTTTTAACTGAAGACCGTGAAAAAATAGATAGCCCTGCGGAATCATTGATAATTTTTAACATTGAAAAAGGATGTGTTGAAATTTATTTAGATGGTTTATGGAATGAAATATGGTGTGCTGAGGATTATGAGATGCCTTTTCTTTGCACAGGACCTATAACTGATGAAAGAGACGGAAAAGAATATGAGGTTGTAAAAATAGGCAACCAGTGCTGGTTAGCCGAAAATCTTGCATATTTACCTGATATAACATATAAAAATGATTGGGGTAGCTATACAGAACCACAGTATGCTGTTTGGGGTTATGATCCCGGCAGTGGTAATGAAACAATTAGCGGAGCCAAAGCTTTTGAATATGATGGATTAAACATTTATGAAACATTTGGAGTATTATACAACTGGGTTGCAACAATGTGGGATGAAGATACAGAAGCTTTAAGCGGTTCTTGCAACGGCACAGGGGCACCTCCAAACGATAGTTGTAATGAACCCGTTCAAGGGCCATGCCCGGATGGATGGCATATACCATCTCATTATGAATTTACAACTTTAGCCAGGACAGTTTGTGAAAAATCAGGAAATACTAATTGTAGCTCAGAATTTCCATATAGTGAAAATATTACAGGCTGCAAGGCACTGATGAGGCGTCAAGAATAGCTTCTGATGATTTTAATTCATGGGATTCAGGCGATTTGACTGACGATGAAGAAATATTAAATTCCAGCGGATTTACTCTTTTATCCGGAGGAAACCGATTGCCAAGCAATAATTGGTCAGTAAGAGGAGTTAGCTCTACTATATGGAACTCTACTGAAAGTGGAGTTGATGAGGCATGGAGGCGGGGATTTAATAATAGCAGAACCAATATTTATTATCAAACTCGTGAAAAAAGTTACGGACATTCAGTGAGATGTGTTAAAAACTTAAATTTTTATGCAAAGTAAAAATTACCACGACCTATTGTGTTCTCTGTTTAGCACCTATAACAATAAAAACCGCGAGGAAATCAATAAATTACACTAAGGTTTTAGTATTTATTTTATATGAATTACATTCAATTATACAAATCAAATCCAAAGATATTATCATTTGGTGTATTATTAGTTTTTTTCAGCAGCTTTGGGCAAACATTTGTAGTATCATTATACATTCCTGAATTTGTCAATCATTTTAACATAACCAGTAGCTTTTTTAGTGGGATGTATGGCATAGCAACATTATTAAGTGCCGCGACTCTTGTTTTTGTTGGTAAAAAGATAGATCATATTTCTTTGAAGCGCTTTACATTATTTGTAGTAATAGGTGTTATTATAGCTTGCTTGTTGACAGCAATATCATGGCATATTTCAGTATTATTTATAGGTATATATACTCTGAGGCTATTTGGACAAGGTTTATCAATGCACACAGCTATGGTAACAATGTCTCGTTATTTTTATAAATTAAGGGGAAAAGCATTAAGCATATCTTCTTTAGGTTTTCCACTTGGAGAAGCCATTTTTCCTGTATTAGTTGCTGCGGGTATAGGAATTTACGGATGGCGTGAAACATTAGGTCTTAGCGCTTTATTGGTTGCTTTAATATTGCTTCCTTTATCATTATATCTTTTATATGGGTTTATGAAAAAAAATGCTAATGAAGGTGTTACTGATAAAGCAGAAAATAATGAAGAAAAAAAGATTACAGGACGCTTATGGAAGCAGAAAGAAGTTTTACGAACATCATGGTTTTACATATTGGCCCCAACTGTTTTTTTAGTTGGGTTTTTACAAACAGCTTTATTTTTCTTTCAAACATATATAGCGGATTTTAAAGGATGGACAACCGAATGGATGGCAGGTAGCATAATAGGTTATGCTGCTACATCTTCATTAAGTTCATTATTAATAGGGCCTATAATTGATAAATACTCTGCTCGCAAATTATTTCCACTTATTTTATTGCCATTAGCTTTTGGTGTATTAGTTCTCTCTTTCGGCACACATTCAGCAATAACACCAATTTTTTGGCTTTTAGTAGGCATTACCGGAGGAATTAATTCCCCAATAATGTCGGCACTTTATGCAGAAATATATGGAACACGAAGTTTAGGAACTGTAAGAAGTTTGTTTACTTTTGTTATGGTTTTTAGTACTGCTCTGGGCCCTGTTGTTTATAGCTTTTTCCTTGAAAGGAGTTTTAGCTTTGACCAAATACACTTCTTTGTATTTGGTATTATATTAATACATGCAATTTTAATTAAATTGTTCTCAAGTAAGAAAAAAATATAGCTAAACAGTTAAAAAAACATAAACAGTATTTTTATAGTCAGCAATTATTTAAACCTATCCTTCGTAAAACAAGATATTAGTTAATCAAGTTAATTTTTTTAATCTCTTTATAATTATCTGCATTTATTTTAATAATATATATTCCCGGGGATTCCGAAGAAAGGTCAAATTCAAGTTTACTGTTTTTATTCAAAAATTTATCACTTTGAATTCTTATTAATTTTCCATCATAAGACAGTATTTTAATCTCAACATTATTAAGATTCTCTTTCGAGATTATTGAAACTTTTCCATTTGTTGGATTTGGGAAAACTGTAATATTGTCTTTTTGATCAAATTCATTAATATGAATATTTGATATATTTTGGAATACTCCGGTAATATCAATATCATTATCTGGCATAATAAAACTATATTGTTCAGAACTGTTAATAAATTCTTCATTTTCCTCCCATCTATCAAAGCCATATAAATAATTTGGAATTGCTTCAATATTAACAGCTTCACCTTCAATGAAATTTCCTTCACCATATAATTCACCTCCATCAGTAGGGCTTGCGGTCAAAGAAACCTCAAATAATTTTTCTGATGCATCATACAATTCAACTTTATCTATACCAAAACTTTGTCCATCAGCAGCTTTATACTGAAATCCGAGTTGTATAGGAGCAGTACTTTTAAATTCTGAAAGGTTTATAACAGTTTTAAGCCATTTATAATTAATAGCTCTTGCATTAAATTCGGGATGATCTTCAGAGCTCCAAATTTTAACAAATGCATCATTTCCTTTTCTAATCCATATATTGAATTGCGAGTTATTAAGTCTTAGGGCGTCTGTATAATTTCCAAAGAAATAAAAGCTTAAAGCAGGGACATCTAAGCTATTGATATTAAATTTAGGAGAAACAAGCCATTCATCTTGTTTTTCTTCATTAGGTTCAACATAAACAAAATTAGAGCCTTCAACAGGTTCGACAATATTATCATCAAACTCATAAATATTTGTTAGCTCCCATGATGGCGCTAATAATCCTTCAGTCTCCCAACAATCAGGCATTAAACTATCATCAAACACCTCCTTATAAGGGAAGTCTGAAATTTGCGTCCCACAATCATCACTTAGAATTATATAAGATACATTTGAAGGAGATGATTCAATATTTCCGTCATCATATAAAGCTGTAACATGATACTTAATTATATTACCATCTTGACCTTCAATTTCATCAACATAAGTATAAGTAACTTGTTTTTTTGCACCTCGAGTATGAATGTGCTCATCATTCTTATAAACCCTATAAGCAAAAGGCATTTCATTTTCCCATTTTTGATCTGCTTCATTATAATTATACTCATTCTTTTTTGATTCTTTTTCATTATTCTCTTTATATGAATCATCTACAAATATGCTTGTCAGATATACAAATTGATTTGAAGAGCTTCCTGCAGCAACCCAGTTGGGTGGTGATCCATAGTATGAATATGAGTTTCCAAAGTTTTTTATATCATAAGCTGAGGATGGATGCCCACTAGGATGGTTTGTATTTACAACAACATAGAATTTATCCTCTAATGTTAATGGAGGAAAAATATTATGTTTAACTTCTGTAAGGCTCTCTGCTGTTATTGTTGGAGATTCATAAAGCATATCAGTCCCATTAGAATCAAAGATTTGGAAAGTAAACTCATCATTAGTCCATGAGCTTCCTCCTTTTTTAAAGACGTGTGATAGCTGTGATATTTTAACAGGGTAAGAAAAGTCAAAAGCTGCATCATTAAATACAGTAGCCCTTCTAGGCCCTTGAGATGTTTGCCCTACATATTTAGTAGTATAACTATGCCATCCCTCTTTATTTGGGGCCTCTCCAGGTCTATACCATTTTACAGAGGCTTGATTACCTGCTCCTTTAGTAGCTGCGACAAAGCCGGGAGGCGGAAAATCCTCTATATGCGGGTCATATCCACCAATCTTATTTTCTCCTGTGTTTAAGGGGTCTAACACAAACTTAAGCCACGGATGCACATCACTTTCATCCCAGTGGTAGCTCATTTTCCCATACACATTAATACCTTCGGGGCTACTACAACTTGAAGAACCACCTGACAATGTACCCACTATTAATCCCTCTTCATTGAACATCGGGGACCCTGAAGATCCGCCTTCTGTCACACTATGCCCATTTTCTGTTTCAATAAACCTAAAAACCCATGCTGAATTTTCAGCCATAACAGCTCCGGTATTAAAACTGCCAGTTCCAGTACTAACATCTCCATCATAAGTGGATATTTTTTTAGCATCTCCTGCCGGGTGATGAATCCCAACACCTGATTGAGGAGTTACATTAAGGCTACTCCACCCATTATAATATGGGCGCCAAGCTATAGGAGGCTTTCTGTCAAGCATAAGAACTTTATAATCTGACCCTCCATGAATAGGCGAACTAGCTATTAGGGTACTTCCAAATAATACATTATTTGGAGGTAATCCAACATTACTACATCCTGGCCTTTCGAAATTAAAATAAAACTGCCAAACATTAAGATCTGCACTAGATGCATTAGCACCACAATGATCTGCTGTCAACAAATAAGGTGTTCCATCATTAAGTGTTGTATTAACAAGCGATCCTGAGCACCAGTACCAGTTGCCCCCCATGCGCATAAATAAACGTGTAATACCACGTTTATGCCTTTGCCAATCATCTCCTTCAGAGCAATTTATATTTATCATACACCAGCCTGAACTTCCTAAGTTTTTTTCATCAGCCATTTCAGAGATCGCTCCTTTTACCTGATATATAATCTCTTTAATTTTAAAACTTGACTCTTCAAATTTTCCTGAATAATTCTCATTAATTCTTTCTTGATATTCAAATACTAAAGTTTCTCCGGGGATAGGTTGAGCTGAAAAAACCCTGTTATTATTATTATTTTGGCTTGTAAAAGCACCTATATAATTCTTACCTTCTTTATCATATATAAAAAATTTAGAATTATCTGAAATTTCAAAATCTTCTAATACAAGACCTATTCCATTAGCTTTTTCTGTTTGAATAATCAGCCTCCATACATTAATACTATCACCAATATTAACCCAATTACCATGGGTTTTCGGAGAATAATTAACATTTAAACTAAAACCTCCCCTCATAGCCTGACCGGAAGAAGTCTTTTCTGTTAAAATCTCCTCTCTTAACTTAGTTTTTTCTTCTGTCAATTTGACACTTTCCATTATCTCCGAATCCTTTTGCCCTTTTTCTGAAAAATCAATATACCTAATAAGAGGCTCTCCACCATATTGTATTTGACAATATATATTTGTTTGGAAAAAGAAAACTAATAAAGAAATAATAAAAGCCACTCTTGATAATAAATTCTTTTGTCTGTTCATTTTATAATAAATATTTCTAATTTACAATGTACTATTTTAATTTATATTTAAAAAACTTTCGGAAAATTATAACTTTTTAAAATAATTAAAAGTTTTAAAAATAGAATGTAAAGTTACACATTTTGCTTTATTTTGAATAATAATTTTATTAATTTTGAATTATATTTTTTATTAACATATCCAAAAACAAGATTTTGCAATAAACGTTATACTTAAAATAAAAAGAATTAATTTATTAACCAATTAAAAAAACTAATCATGAAATTATTTTTCTTTGTAATGTTAGCAGTCGTTTTGAATAACTTTAGTGTTTGGTCTCAAACACACCGATCTACTTTTCAATCAACGGAAAAAGTAATTGATATTGAAGAAAAAGCTGACCCTAAAGTTGTCTTTTTGTTTGACAACTTTAAATCTGCAAAAATTTATTATCCGGACAAGTATGCCGAACTTGACATTAATTACAGACTATTACGAGATGAAGTAATAGTAAAAACTGATGAGAGTAAAGTTAAAACTTTAAGCACAAGAGATAAATTTGATAGCATTTTGGTAAATAACATGAATTTTATTTATAATGATAATTTTGGATACTTAGAGAAGATTGATAAAGATGGCGATTTTTATATAAAACATGTAACAACCTACATAACAGATGTAGTAATGCAGGGAGCTTATGGAGAAGCATCTCCTTCTTCATCTGTAGCAAAAGCAACTGATGCTCAAGTAGGAAGATCAAGGAAAAGAGGCGGAATTCGACCATATGAGTTTGAAAACACTGCTCAAAATCCAATTAGAGTTACTTTAACATATAGACCGAAGCTTGCCATGATAGTAGATGATGAGTTAATAACATTTAGAACAAGGAGAAATTTGAATGATGTTTTTTCAGATTATAGAAGTGAAATAAGAAGATATGTTAGAAGTGAAAATATTTCTTTTGATCAACGTGAGGATTTAATTAGATTATCAGAATATTTAAAAACACTATAATTAGAATTACTCAAATAACCCGCTATATTATATATATTTATTTTGAATGGGAAAAATTTTAGGGGAATAAATAAAGAGACCGCTTTACTAAAAAGCGGTCTCTTTTTATTTTATATATTATACACTAATTACAATATATCAAATTATAACATAAGGATTAATTAATCATCCTCAACAGGAGTTAATTCTAACTCAAACATTATACTTTCTGTTATATTAACAGTATTTTGTTTGGTTTCATAATCTTCATGTTCTATTGTATATTCGTACTCTCCGGGGATAACTCTAAATATAT
>PWLF01000231.1 GCA_003559475.1 Bacteroidales bacterium | reverse complement strand
TTAACAAAATCATCATACCTCCAAACCTCATATGTTGAATTATGTTAAAAGACATAAGTTTAAAACTTTATAACCTTGAAAATCAGTTAAATGCACAATATAAAAAAATACGAGAAATTGTATTTAATTAGTCCAATTTGGACAAATTGGACTAATGTTTTTTATTATTTAGCATAGTTTTATATAAATTTGAAATTATTTTAGGATAATAATTATTATAAAAATTCATGATTTAAGTTTTCATAAAGGAAAATATAAAGTTTGTCAATACTAACTAGTAAAAAATGAATTATAACTTAATTAAATCAATTGCAAACATAATCAAGTAAAACTATGAAAAAAACTATCTTTTTATCAATTTTTTTAATGGGATATTTAATGTCTTCTTTCTCGCAGGTTTCTGTTAGTGAAGATGGACTTGAATCGCATCCCGCTGCTATCTTAGACTTGATAGCTGATGACAAAGGCTTTCTTATACCTAGAGTAGAGCTTACAGGGACTGATGATGTCTCTACTATAGATGTCAATGCTGCGCATGACCATGATGCTGTAGGATTATTGGTTTACAATACTATTTCACAAAGTGATGTAACTCCGGGATTTTACTACTGGAATGGTTCAGAATGGAATAGAGTTTCTGGTGATGCAGGTGGTGGAATAGATGAAGAGGTTGACCCAACTTGGATTGGCGATGCTGATGATACCGGAAGTGTTGGAAGAACCGGAAATGTTGGTGTTGGAACAGAAACTCCTGATGTTAAATTGCATATAGCTGACGACGGAGCTATTTTAGCTGAAGGAGATTATGATTCCGGATGGAGTGGCGGAACCATCGGTGCCGGCACAAGAATGATGTGGATACCGGGAGAAGGTGCTTTTAGAGCAGGCAGAGTTACAGGAACGCATTGGAACACAGCTAATATCGGCTCTTATTCTTTTGCTACCGGGTTTAATGCAAATGCAGAAGGCCAAAGCTCAGCTGCCCTTAATGAAGGTACTCACGCAGAAGGTGATGTCTCACTTGCTGCCGGATGGAATACTCATGCTGAAGGTATGGCATCAGTTGCAATGGGTAGAAATACTCATTCAGAAGGTATGTATTCTTTTGCTATGGGTGAAGGTTCTCATGCTGAAGGCAATTTTTCCGTTGCGATTGGAGATAATACCGAAGCAATTAATAATGGTGCTTTTGCAGCAGGAATATACTCAGTTGCAAGTGGCTGGCCTTCTGTTGCACTGGGTGAAGGTGCTAATGCTTCAGGTATGGCTTCTGTAGCTTTAGGAGCATATACACAGGCAAATGAATATGTCTCAACAGCTATGGGTGGCTGGACACAAGCTAATGGCGAGTTCTCTACAGCAATGGGACGAAACACTATAGCAGATGGTGATTATTCTGTGGCAATGGGTGGTTGGACACATGCTGAGGGAGATTATTCTTTTGCAGCCGGAAATACAGCAGAAGCTCGCGGAGATAATTCCTTCTCTTATGGTTATAGAATTAAAAGTATAGGAGATAACATATATACTTTTGGAAAGAGTTCATCTGAAGTCAATTTACTCGAAAACTTTATCTCAAATTCTTTTATGGTTGCTTTTGAAAAAGAAGGCGTTGCAGGTGTTGGTTTTCAACCTGAATTTATTGTTAGAGAGAATGTAGTAGGAATAGGAACAGCAGATCCGCAAGCACAATTCCACACAACCGGCTCAGTTAAATTTGAAGGTGCAGGAACTCCTGCTGCAGGCAGAGTGCTTACATCTGATGCTAACGGTCTGGCAACCTGGCAAGACCCTGCCGGTGGTGGTAGTGGCGACTGTCTATGGTCGGAAAATGGTGATGATATTTATTATGATGACGGTAGTGTAGGTATCGGTACTAATAGCCCCGATGCCCTACTTGATGTTGATGGAGGAGATGCCCTTATTCACGAACTTACAGTCGGTAGAGGTAGCGGAGGAAATGAGTATAATACTGCATTCGGTTGGAATGCACTGCAAGGAACACTAAGCAACAACAGTGTTACCGGAGATTATAATGTCGCAATAGGAAGGGTTGCTTTAAGAATGAATGTGTCAGGAGAACATAATACAGCAGTTGGTTATGCTCCCTTATTATACAACAAGCATAGCCGAAACACCGCAGTAGGTAGCTATGCATTATACACGCTTGGTGCATACTATCCCAGCGACACAGATAATTATGATAATGTTGCTGTCGGTTATGAAGCAGGAAGATATAGAGATGGTACTAATCAAATGAGAGAGGCAAAAGAAAGTATTTATATCGGGTCGCTAAGTCGTGCCGCAACTAATACCGGCAATGTAAATCAAATTGTTATAGGATATGACCTTCAATCTCAAGGTAATAATACTGTTACAATAGGAAATGATGACATAACAGACAATTATTTTAATGGGAACGTTAGAGCTGATGGAGCAATATTATCATCTGATATTAGCTTGAAAAAAAATATCAATAATCTTGAAAACTCTCTTGATGTTGTAATGCAACTTCAAGGTGTCAACTATGACTGGAAAAAAGATTCTGAATCTACTAAAGGTCATGGTCAAAGAATTGGCTTTATTGCCCAGGATGTAGAAAAAGTGCTTCCTTCGGTTGTAAGTAAAAGTCATGATGGTGTTAAAGGAATTGCTTATACGGAATTAATAGCCTTGCTTACGGAAGGTATTAAAGAACAACAAGAAATTATAGAAAGACAAGGACAAGAAAACAAAAGTCTTCAAAAAAAGTACAACGAATTGCTTCAAAGAATTGAAGCTTTAGAAAATAAATAAAAATATGAATATCTTTATGGGGTTATTCGGCAACATTAGTTAGTAATATTTAGTTTGCATAATTTTATTCGTTCTTTATAATTATTATCAGTTGCCGTTTAACTTCATAAGGTGTTCTTTTATATATTAATTTTAAAACTAAAAAAGCATGAAAAAAAGTTTAATCTTTGTTTTTATTATAAGCCTATGTTCCCTTTACTCATATACTCAAGTTATAATTAGCGATAAAGAAGGTGTTGATATTCATCCATCCGCAGTTTTAGAAATTAATTCAGATGACAAAGGTTTTTTATTGCCACGGCTTACAACCGAACAGCGTGATGCAATAAGCAACCCGTCAATGTCTTTAATGATTTATAATACCGATAATCAATGTGTTGATATTTTTGTTGGTGGTCAATGGAATGATTTCTGGTGCGTCCCTTCTCCTGAAATTTTTGAAGAGTGTGGTGACAATTTTACATTTTTATATAATGGGCAGAAGGTTGTTTATGGAACTGTTGAAGGAGAAAACGAAACCTGCTGGCTTGATAGAAACCTTGGAGCGGAAAGAGTAGCAGAATCTTATGAAGATGAAAACTCTTATGGAGACCTTTTTCAATGGGGCAGAGCAGCAGATGGGCATCATAAACGGGATTCGAACACGCATAGCTTTCAGTTGAACGGTGTCGCAACAACTCACTTGCCGGATACAGGTGAAGACTGGGATGGGAAATTTATATATAGAGGCGATAATGTAAATCCCTTATTGCCTCGGTTTGACTGGCTGGAAACACAAAATGACAATCTGTGGCAAGGTGTTGATGGAGTTAATAATCCTTGTCCGGAAGGTTGGAGAATACCAACAGCTGACGAGTTTCAAGACGAAATAGACACTTGGGATTATGATAGTGGAGACCCAAGTAATCCTGATAATCCTAGGGAAGCAGCATTTGAATCACCTTTGAAGATCCCCGCAGCAGGACGTAGAGCATATACTACAGCAGGGTTGTTTTCGGAAGGTTCCTTCGGGTATTACTGGGCACAAAATGTTGATGGAACTGATGCAGAGACTCTGTATTTTACCGGGAATGCTCTAAGAACAGATACCTATGGTAGAGCCGGAGGTTTGTCTGTTAGATGCATCCTTGATGTTGAATAATACAATTTAATTATAAAAATAAAAACCTCATTAACTAAAAAGTTTACAAAAACACATATATAAAAATCATATATCTTAAGGGTTTTTGAAACTTTTAGTATCTTAGTCGAAATTTTAAAAAACAATTTATTTATAAACTTTTATTCAAATGAAAAAAACTGTCTTTTTATCGATTTTTTTAATGGGATGTTTAATATCCTCTTATTCTCAAGTAGCAATTAGTAAAGGAGA
>PWLF01000263.1 GCA_003559475.1 Bacteroidales bacterium | reverse complement strand
TCGTCTATTATCTCAGCAGAAGCATAATACCTCCCTTCGCCATGTGCAATAGGAATCTTTAAAGGCTTGCCGGGCGTTGTGTTTTTAGTTATAATTGTGTCTTTTGTTTGCGAAGTAATAAAAAGGTTTTTGCAGATAAATTTATGACTATTATTATGTAATAATCCTCCGGGCAATAAATGAGCCTCACAAAGTATTTGAAAACCATTGCATATACCCATTAAATAACCACCGTTATTAGCAAACTTAATTATTTCATCCATTATCGGCGAAAAACGAGCAATAGCCCCGGAACGCAAATAATCTCCATAAGAAAAACCTCCGGGCAAAAATATAAAATCGCAGTCTTGAAGATTATGGTCTTTATGCCACAATTCAACAACTTCTTGCTTGAAAAGATCTCTTAAAACATATATGATATCATGATCACAATTTGAACCCGGAAAAATTACTACACCAAACTTCATCTGAAAGAATTTTAATTAAACACTCATTATGTATTTTTTTACAAATCAAAAGTAACAAAAAAACACATAATATTATCAAAAAATATATATCCTGTTAAGCTTTTCTATAATAATAAACAATATAATAATCGTAAATATTACTTCATTCCAGAAGTTGTTTTTTACATTATGAAAAAATGATGCAAATATAACTGATACCGGAATATTAATTAAAGCATAATCAATAAAATGGGAGTCCGTTGAAAACATCATAGCTGTTAATGATATTATTAAAAAGAAAAACATTACGTTATAACGCTTTCTTATTCGAATCGGAGTTCCTCTTAATACTGAAAAATTGATTTTAGTCAAGGCAATTAACAATATAAAAACAAAAAATAATAAAAAGTATAAAAAATAAACACTAATTTCTGCATTGAAGATTAAAAATAGTGAGAATTGATTTAAAAAATAGGCTATACGAATTTGCAACTCATCAATCAAATAATAATATGTTCCCAGAAAGAAAAACGGCAGGAAAAATCCAAAAATAGTAGCTAATATGCCTCTTAATGAAACGACAAAATATAAAAATAAGCCAATAATAGCTAAAAATATAAAGAATATTGCCGGCAAATAAAAGAGTGAAGCTATCCCTATCAAAAGACTAACGTTAAAAACTTCAATATATAACCTTTTTTCATCAAAAACATCAATAATTTTGTTTAAAACAATTATCAAAAAAAAGTTGGCAATCAAAACCGGATGAAAAGCAAAAAGGTCAAAAGAGCTACTCATAAGCACAGCATACAAAAATCCCGGCATATAAGAGTGCCTGTCAATGATGTTTTTAGAAGTAATATAATGGTTTAGCATAAATGCTTGAACCAACAAAAAAATAAAAGAAAGTAAAACACTTAAAAACTTAAAATTATCAAAAAAAGGGACTAATAAATAATATAAAGGGGCTTGATTTTTTTTAGGTATTGAAGTTTCAGAAAAAAACCAAAAGCCGTCAAGCCATAGTAAAAAAGTAAAAAATACTATTAATACAGGTAAATAAATTTTGCTTTTTTTAAATGTTCCTATCAGCATGATATTAATATGTTATTTTATGAGGTCGTTGCCAATGTCTTTTCTAAAATATTTACCCTTAAAGTTAATTATTTCAGCATTAGATTTTGATAATTGTAATGCTTTTTCAAGGTCATTGCTGAGAGAAGTTACAGCCATTACTCTGCCACCCGATGTTTTCATCTCATCTCCATTTAACTTGACCCCTGCATGAAATATTATACTATCGCTTGTTTTATCTATATCAGTAATTTTTATTCCTTTTTTATAGCTTCCCGGATAACCTTCTGATGCAAGAATAACAGTGGCTGCAAACCTTTCATCAATGTCTGTTTTTTGTTTGTCAAGACTTCCTTCCCACGTTTTTTGAAAAAGCGAAACAATATCATTTCTAATTCTTGGTAAAATCACTTGAGTTTCCGGGTCGCCAAGTCGGACGTTATATTCTATAACATAAGGGTCTCCCTCAACATTCATTAATCCAAAAAATATAAAGCCTTTATAGTCAATGTTTTCTTTTTTTAAACCATTCACTGTTGGTTCGATAATTCTTTTTTTGACTTTTTCTAAAAATGTTTTATCAGCAAAAGGCACAGGACTTACACAACCCATTCCACCGGTATTTGGTCCGGTATCTCCTTCGCCGATTCTTTTATAATCTTTAGCTTCCGGTAATAAAATGTAATTTTTTCCGTCGGTTAAAACAAAAACAGATACTTCTTTTCCTTTCAAAAACTCTTCAATAACAACATTTTCTGAGGCATTCCCAAATTTTTGGTTTATTATCATGTCTTTCAGGTTATTTTTGGCTTCATTTCGGTTTTCGCAGATAATGACGCCTTTGCCAGCAGCAAGTCCATCGGCTTTTAAGACATAGGGTGGGGTTAAAGTTTCTAAATATTCATAACCTTCATTAATTGTATTCTTATTAAAAGAGCGGTATTTTGCTGTCGGTATTCGGTGTTTTTCCATAAATGATTTTGCAAAATCTTTGCTTCCCTCAAGTTTTGCTCCTTCAGATTTTGGACCAATTACCGCAATATCTTTCAGTTTTTCATTGTCGGCAAAATAATCAGCAATCCCATTTACTAAAGGGTCCTCAGGTCCTACAATAACCATAGAAATGTCTTTTTCAATGACAAACTGTGCTATAGCATCAAAATCTTTAATATCAATGGCTATATTATTTCCGTAGCTTGATGTTCCCGCATTTCCGGGAGCTATGAAAAGCGAGTTGCACAAAGAGCTGTGTTTTATTTTCCAGGCAAGCGCATGCTCTCTTCCTCCGCTTCCAATCAATAAAATATTCATATTTTTTAGTTTTATTATTTTATAAATAAACCGTCTCTTATTAGCATTGACTTAATAGAAGGCTCTTTCCCCCTAAATTTTTTATAAAGCCTCATAGGATGTTCAGCCCCTCCTTTAGAAAGTATATTTTCCCTGAAGCTATTTGCCGTTTTATGGTCAAAGATACCATTTTCTTTAAAAACTTTATAAGCATCTGCATCTAAAACTTCAGCCCATTTATACCCATAATAACCTGCTGAATATCCTCCTGCAAAAATATGCGAAAAGGATGGGCTTATTAAAATATTTTCAGGTTCTGGCAATAAACTTATAACGCTTTTTGCCTTCTTTTCAAATTCTTTCGGATGCTCATCAATCGGGGTTTTTATTGTATGCCAAGCCATATCTATAAAGCTGAAACCTGCCTGTCGCATAGTATGATATCCGGAATTAAATTTTCGTATAGCAACTATTTTCTCAATAATATGATCAGGAATAGTTTCGCCTGTTATGTAATGCCTTGCAAAAGTATCTAAAAATTCTTTTTCATATGCCCAGTTTTCAATAATTTGTGACGGGAGTTCAACAAAATCACGATATACATTTGTCCCTGACAGTGAAACATATTTTACATCCGACATTAAACCATGTAGAGCATGCCCAAATTCATGTAAAAAGGTTGTTAATTCACTGAAAGTTAATAAAGAAGGCTTAGATTCTGTTGGTCTGTTGAAGTTAAAAACCAGGCTGACATGAGGGCGAATATCTTTGCCGCAACAAACTTCCTGTTCTCTAAAATTTGTCATCCAGGCACCATCGTTTTTACCTTCTCTAGGGAAAAAATCAAGATATAAAACACCCAGAAAAGAACCGTCGGCATCATATACTTCATAAGGTTCAACTTCACTATGGTAAACTTGTATTTTTTTATTCTTTTTGAAAGTTAAACCCCACAGCCATTCTGAAAGAAGAAAAATGCCTTTTTTTACATATTCCAAATTAAAAAAAGGTCTTAGGTCTTCTTCATTAAAATCATATTTTTTCTTTTTTAATTTTTCCGAATAGTATGACCAGTCCCAGTACTGTATATCTGATAGTTTGTCTTCGCTTTTAGCCAGATTTTTAATATCCTGTGTTTCTTTTATTGCAACAGGTTTTGCAGCTGAAACTAATTTTTTAAGAAATTTGTTGACTTTATCAGGGTTTTCTGCCATGCGGTCAGTAAGCACTAATTCAGCATGTGTAGAGTATCCAAGCAAATTAGCTTTTTTTAATCTTAAGTTTGCAATTTTTTTTATAATATCTAAATTGCAATACTGATTATTCTTATATCCTCTTGAGCCCATAGCCATAAACATTTTTTTACG
>PWLF01000032.1 GCA_003559475.1 Bacteroidales bacterium | reverse complement strand
ATGTATTGATTGAATACTTCAGCTCGTTCAAACATGCTTTCCATATTAACAACTCCTGCTGATACTACATCAAAAAAATCTTCACAAGTAAAACTCTCTACGGTTATACTTTTAAACATTTCAAACGCACTTGTAATACCTGTAACACCATTTGATATAGGCGTTAGTATATCTCTTAACTTTCCAGCATAAACACATGTTGTTCCCGAAACATAAAAAGATATTCTGCTTGCTTCTCCCCTAACGCTTATTGTCCAAAATCCTTCTTCCTCATAATCATGAGTTGGTTGAGCATCTCCATTATAGGTACCAGTGTTTCCATCTCCCCAATCTATCCAAAAATCAGTTGCACCATCAACAACAAACATGTATTCAGTTTGACTTGATGTGGTTTCTATTAGAAAGTCAAAAGAGTCACCCGCTGTTTCTTCAGGTGAGCACCACACCTCATGCCATTCTCCTTGCACATAGGTTTCTACACAACCTTTTTCTTCATTAAAAATCAATAATGATTCCGCAGGACTATCAATGCTGTTTCTACTATTCGACTCCATACGGGGCAATAAAAAACCCTTATCGGTAGATATCAAATCTAAAACAGCAGATTCATGAGGGCTTTGATTATCTTTATCACTAATTACTACTCTGTTTTGAGAAAAACTAATATTAGAAGTTAAAAACAAAGCTAAAACAACTAAAGAATAATTTTTAATATTCATAATAATGACATTTAAAATTTTATTATTTTTAATAATTTAATGAACATCCCTCATACACCTTGCATGAAAAGCGCCCTTATGAGTGTTTCCATTACGGCTTATATCGCTCTTATTATATAAAAAGTGCCGCACCCATGTATGATCAGGGAGTTCGTTATAATTCCAATGTATAGTTGATGATTGGAATGTTATTCTTGTTCCATATCCGGAAAAACTACCTGTAGAAGCGCGAATCCCTCCCGGCAAAGCAGCAAATCCATAATCATCTATTCCGTAATGAGTGCCGTCTCCATCCCATCTCGGATGAGTGTCTGTTCTGCAAGTATCTACAGGAGGTGCTGAAGCATTATCTGTAATGCATGATTTTAATATTTTACCTTCATCTGTTCCATCCCAACCTTCTGTAAGAGTATCTTTAGGAAACATTGTTTCACAGTCAGGATTTCCGGCTTGATTGCAAACATATCTTTCAAGATCAGTCCATTCATCATGTGTTGGAATTCTCCAACTATCAGGACATAATCCTTGAGCCCCCGGTTCAGTACTGCCATCCATTAAAGCTTTCCACCGATATAGCAAACCATAAACCTCTTCTGTATCTTCTTCGTGAAAGCCACACCATGGATCATCAACATTATTAACCCATTCTTCTTTCGAACATCCGTTATCATATCTTAGATTCTCAGCGAACCAACACTGATTACCAATCTGAACTGTAGCATAATCATAATCCCCGTGACTAACATAATCTCCGCAACCATAAGGTTCCTGACACCAAATTTGATGCCATTCTCCTTCTACATGAATTTCAAAACATTTATTTTCATCATTAAAAATCAACAACGATTCAGCAGGGTCATAAATATTATCTCTGCTATCAAAATCCATACGTGGCAATAAAAACCCTCTGCTGTCGGAGATTAACTCAAGTACTGCTGACTCATGAGCTTGTTGGTCATTCTGGTTGCTTATAACAACTCTATTTTGCGAATAGGATGAAATTATATTAGCATTTAAAATGCAACATATAATTAAAAAGTTTTTTAACGACATAATTTTAAAACTATATTTATAAATATATTTCCTTATTAATATCCTGCTATATGCCAAATAGTATGACCGACAACTTTTTCATAGACATCAACCAAAGACAAGTCAGATGCATCAAGTTTATATAACTCAGCTTGATAACCTCCCGCATAAATATACCCATCACTATAAAAAACAGCATTAACTCCACCTGAGTTCTCTCCGGTGTCACCTAAAACAGGTCCTGTTTCAATAATAGTAAAGCTATCAGCATCAATTTTTACAACACTTGACTCTCCCACGCGACTTAAGGTCCAAGACAAAGCTAAATATATATTTCCATTACCATCTCCGGTCATGAGACGAAACTGATCACTTTCCTCAGGATAAAATATTGGATCATATTCAAGAGTCTGCACTATATTATAGTTATCCGTCAAGTCTATTTTAAGAATCTTTGGACTTTCTGTATCTGTGCTACGAACCGTAGCAAACAAATAATCATCAATTAAATAAATACCCATGTGCCAACTCCTTTCTACAGAAGGTTTTCGTATTTGAATATCCATAGTTAAGAGGTCAATTGTTGCGATTCCGCTACATGTAAAAACAATAAAACTCTCATCATTATAAGGCACCATTTGATGAGCAAAAAAAAGCAAATCTTCATAAAACCATTCTTCAACTACCGAAAAATCTTCCGGGTCAATTTTAGTAAGCCAGGTTGTATCACTTTGATGATATCCGGTAGAGACATATAAATAGCCACCATAAGCTTTAACGGAAGAATATACTGAGTGTTCGTAACCTTCTGTCACAAACTGCCTTAAATCCAGATAATTAAGAGAATTCATAGTAAAAGGATCAAGTTTGTATAACGCAGGTTGATAAACAGCATATACATAACCATCATAATACTCTAAAGCTCTGATATAGGTTAAATCAGCTTCTTCATCTAACTGCATTGTATGTTTATTGACTTTTGAGACATACCCATGCTGGCAACCCATATATACATAATCTTTTATATCTTGTTCGACAAGTTCTGAACACCATATTTCATTCCAATTGCCGTCAACATGCGTTTCCAGACACTTAGTCTCGTTATTAAATATAATAAGAGATTCAGCGGGATTATCAATAGCATACTTTTCATCGCTATTCATTCTGGGAAATAAAAATCCTTTATCATCTGAAGATAATTCAAGGATAGCTGATTCATGAGCTTCTTGATCAGTTTTATCTGTTATAATAGTTCTATTCTGAGAATTAATTGTAATAATTAATCCCATTAAAAAACAAGTTGTGATTGTAATTTTTCTTTTTAACATAATTATATAGATTTTTTAGTTATTTATATTTTAAATTATACTTTTTATTAATTTTTTATGCAACGAACACTTAAACCATTAGATCGCATACTATCAATTACGCCTGCCATATCAACATCAAAGTACAAAAAACGAGAGTCCTTTTCTTCTACTGTACTACTCCAATATCTACCTGCAAAACCATCTGCAAGAATTGAGCCTGAAGTCCCACCACGGCTACCTGCAACAGTTAATTTTAATGCATCAAAAGCTCCTGTTTTATCTAAGTCACTCCAGCTACTTATCTCATTATTCCACTCCTGCTCAGTAGGTATACGCCAGCCTTCAGGACAAGGGTTGTTTGTTCCATTCACTCCTTGCCATAAACCATCATTTTGAGGGACTCTCCAATCATTTGGTTCTATATCACCGTCCGTAATAAAATTATCATGTCCCGGAGTATCGGAGTTAACTGGACCGACTTCAGTATCACTTTCACGATTTTGGTGTCCATCATCTGCTCTACCCCATTGAAATGAATCACCATAAGCTTCTTCATCATTATGTGCTATTGCGACTTGTGATGCTCCTAAATTCCTATCTAACCAACATCTACCTGCTTCTCCTACAATTGTATTATAAGTTACTGGATTTCCATTATATGTAAATGTTACTTCTTCTATTCCATCACAGGGGTCACTAATTTCATCATAGCACCATAAATCATTCCATTGTCCTACCCAAACCTCTATACATTGTGTTTCAGTATTGAAAATCATTAAAGATTCCGCCGGGTCATCTATAGCATTTTTTTCTGCTTCATCCATTCTAGGCAATAAAAATCCTTTATCATCTGATACTAATTCAAGTACAGCAGACTGATGAGCTTCTTGCTCTGAGTTATCGCTTATTGATACTTGTGAATTAATCGAAATATTAATTAGAAAAAGTGTTGCAATTATTACAATATTATTCTTTACCATATTATTACGTTTTAAATTATTATTATATATTTAAAAAATTAACAACTTACTCATATTGATTTCCTGTATCACCGCCATCTGAGATACTCCAGTTAAAAGTATCAATTATATACTGTCTTCTTTCTTCAGGCAATCCAAGGT
>PWLF01000081.1 GCA_003559475.1 Bacteroidales bacterium | reverse complement strand
TCTGACTCGCTTTCCACCGTAACATTCAAAGTTCTCTCCGGACTTTCCCCGCATGCATTTTCTGCCGTCACGGATATATCTCCTCCGGATGTTCCTGCGGTTACGGTTATTTCATTTGTATTTTGTCCTGATGTAACAGACCATCCTGTTGGAACTGTCCAACTATAAGAATCCTCTTCAGGGTCATCATCAATACTATACACTAAACCTGTTTCATTTTCACAAACAGTTTCATCTCCTTGTATTTCGCCGGGTTTCTCGGGTGCATCACAACACCAAATAGGATACCAATCACCTTGAATATAAGTCTCAAAACACTTTGTCTGCATATTAAAAATAAGCAATGACTCAGAAAATTCATCTGCCGGAATACTATTCCTGTCAGCTGTAGTTTCAATGCGTGGTATTAATAACCCTTTATCTGTTGAAATTAAATCTAAACTTGCTGCCGGGTGAGGAGCGACACCCTCAGAACTAACAGATACCTGGCAATTTACTGTTGTCAAATAAAAAAATGACAAGAATGTGATTAATGTTAGTTTTTTCATGATTTAAGTTTTTTTATTTTTTGACTTTTTGTTTCACGCAAAACCCGCAAAATGAAATTTACAGGAAGGACGCAAAAGATAAAAAAGCTACTATAAAAATCTATAAGAACAAAATCAAATTAAATACCTTTGCGAACCTTTTTTTTATTCACTTTATACTTTCTACTTTCTACTTTATACTTTCTACTTTATACTTTCAACTTTCTACTTTCAACTTTACACTTTCAACTTTATACTTTATACTTTCTACTTTGAATCCATTAAACACCTAATTGATCTACCCGAATTTTTATTATCAAACCATGTCCATAACAGCTGACCTGCTGCATTTATAGACCTTGATGTACCTGCAGTATCATTAGTCTCATGCTCCGTTGAAGTCCAAAACATTCCGTTTGCGATAGCATTTATGTAAACGCCGTTTTGATTTCTTTCGCCTGCAGGCAATGCAGAAAACCCGGTCAGGTTATTACTTAAAAGATCATATCCGGGAGAGCATTCATATTCATCATTTTCCTGCCACCATGATTTTGCTGACAATGACTGTGTTATCCAGTATATATTTCCTCCTTCCGAGGGCACACAGTAATAGGCGTTATTGGCAAGATACGCCCTCAAAATCTGAAAATCATCATTACTTGGTACTGACCATCCATCGGGGCAGATACCCCCTGTTTCTTCATTAGTATGCCAATTATATAATTTTCCAAAAACCTCTACCATTTGTTCTTCCGAGTCAATACCGTCAACTTGGTTATAGTCATATATTGCATAAGCGCCTTCTTCCGTGGCATTCCATTCTACGTCTGACAGGTTGTGAGGTATTGGAGTTCCATCGGCATAAACAGTAGTGCGTAGATTTTCGGCAAACCAGCATTGGTCGCCAATGCCTACAATCTCATATTCATAACCATCCATTGTAGGTCTGTCAGCTTCGTCACATGCCTCTGATTCCGGCAAGCAATCTTCTGTTTCAAAGTTTAAAACAAGCACTTCCGAGGGTCCGCACTCATTATAAGCCCAAACATATCTTGTATAAGATGTTTCGCAATCTAATCCACTTTCAAGATAAAAGTTATTTGAATTAACATCCGTAGCGTTATCATAATCATCATCAGTATGCCATTTATATCCGTCGGCTTCATCAACCTCATTCCAATTCCACTGTATAACTTCTATTCCGGCAACATGACTACCTTCTGTGGGTGCATCAGGCACATCAATTATGCCGACTTCAAAGCTGACACAATCAGTTATACCGCAATCACCTTCTGCCCTGACATAGTAAGTTGTAGCTGTTGAAGGATAGGCAAATATTGTTGTTCCATCATCAACAAATACACCTCCGTCGTCTTCACCACATCCTTCGGAATACCACATCCAGTGCGCTCCTGTGCCTAACATGCCGCCCTGAACCGTTAATTCGGCTGCTTCGCTTTCGCAAACTTCTTCATCTCCGGTTATTTCCGAGGGTATTGTTGATTCAACACACTCGCCATGACACCATATTTCATACCATACACCTTCGAGATGTATTTCAAAGCAATATGTTTGAGTATTAAAAATAATGAGCGATTCAGCAGGGTCATTGATCTGCTCATTGCCATTAATTCTTGTCATCAAAAAACCCTTTTCATCAGAAATCAAATCCAGTAAGGCAGATTCATGAGGTTGTTGATCCGATTTATCGCTTACTGATACAGCCTGCGAATAAATATTTGCAGTATATCCAAATAAAATAAAAGAAATTGTAAGTAAATAGTATGTTGTTTTCATTATGAGTAAATTTATGTTAAACTAAAACCTTTAATAACAAAACTTTTTGTTTCACGCAAAACCCGCAAAATAAAATTTACAGGAAGGTCGCAAAAGATAAAAAAGCTACTATAAAAATCCATAAGAACAATATCAAATTAAATACCTTTGCGAACCTTTTTTTAATCAATTTCTACTTTCTCCTTTCCACTTTCTACTTATTCCACTCAAATCAATTTTGAATACACCTGATCAATAACCCCTGCCCTTTAACTTTTGTTGAACGCTGAATATCATCATAATAACGATGGAGTCTTCTCATTCTGCCACTGGTTGTTGTACCTTCTTGTGGTGACCACCATTGCCCTTGAGAACCAAGCCAATAGAATGTTCCGCTGCTCATACGATACCCACCGGGGAGACCTGCAAAACCAAATTCATCTATACCATACGCAGAATGATGTGAATTCCATCTTGGATGTTCTGATATATCGCATTCATCATGAGGGTGCTCACGCTGTCTGCACGCTTTAAGTTTTTTAGCTTCGTCTGTTCCACGATAGCCGGTACCATTTGCTTCAGACTCACTCATTCCTGCGAACATTTCAAGTTCTTTCCAGTCATCATCGGTTGCGACCCTCCATCCTTCCGGGCATAATTTTTCTGTATATATCGTATAATGATTATATAAAGCACCATAAAGACTACTAAGGCTTTCATCATTACTGTGCCAGCAATAAGCAGGTTCTTCAGCATCACTTTGAGCTTCCCAATCTTCGTCACTTTCTCCATGCGGTATATCAGTACCGTCATTAAATTTTGTAGTTTTAAGGTCTTCTGCAAACCAGCATTGATCACCTATTTTGACTGTCGCATAGTCATAGTCATTATATTCATAGGGATCGCCACATTGCCAGGGTTCTTCCGGGCAAAAAATATCATGCCAATCTCCTTCCAGAAAAATCTGAAAACAATACTTTTCTTTATTAAAAATTATCAATGATTCGACAGGATCAACTATTGACTCATTACCGTCAATTCGGGTAATTAATAATCCTTTATCTTCCGAGATTAAATGTAAAATTGAAGATTGGTGTGGAACTGTATCTTTATCGCTTATTACAACATTATTTTGAGATAATGCATTTAAAGAGCCAATTATAAAAAACAATGGTAATGTAAAAATTGTAATACTATTCATGTTTGCATAATTAAGTATTAGTTTTTAACTAGTTTTTTCAATACAAATATATTAATAAAAAAAGGTTTTTTTTTAAAAAAAAATTAATTTTTTTATTATAAAAAGTAAAAAGTTAGCAAAATCTTATAATTTTGCCTTCGCTTTATGAGTGAAAAATTAAAATATCAAATCGCAATTAACCTAATTCCCGGTGTTGGACCTATCACGGCAAAAAAACTAATAGCTTACTGTGGTGGTGTTGAAGCAGTTTTTAAAGAAAAAAAGAGAAGCTTGCTAAAAGTACCGAACATAGGAGAGCTAACTGCAAAGTCAGTCAGCAATAAAGAGATATTTAATACTGTTGACAAAGAAATTGATTTTATTACAAAGTATAAAATAAACACATATTTTTATCTGGATAAAAATTACCCTCAAAAGCTAAAAGTTTTAGAAGATAGTCCGGTATTGTTTTTCACGAAAGGCAACTTAGATTTAAGCGAAAACCGCAAAATGCTAAGTATAGTAGGGACAAGAAGCGCTACTTCTTATGGTAAAATCAAGTGCAAAGAAATTGTAAAAGACATTTCAGATATTAATCCTGTTATTGTAAGCGGTTTGGCATATGGAATAGATGCTGTGGCACATAAATCGGCATTGGAAAACAATCTAAAAACGGCTGCTGTTTTAGGACATGGATTAAACAGAATGTACCCTCCTACCCATCGCTCCTTAGC
>PWLF01000155.1 GCA_003559475.1 Bacteroidales bacterium | reverse complement strand
ATGATCTTTCAAGCAGCCAGTACTCCTTACGTGAAATATTAAATATACTCTGCTCTTTGCTTGTTGCGTCATAGCCTTCTTCATCGGGGTCTTTATAAACAAATCGTGCAGTAAAAATCTCCCCCGGGTCTCCTCCTGATGCTGATATACCTATGGGACCATGCACACATACATAGCCTACCGGGAAGTCAAAGGCGCTGTTACCTTCTTTAACAACTTCATCATCAACATAGCTATTTGATGAGCCACCGTCTGAGACAGCATTTGCACCAAAAGTTAATGAGCCGGTATTAGTATAATATACAACGCCGTCTATAAATTCTGCTTCACCGTTAACTTTCATCGGAGAAACAATTTCTAGGTCGGCGCATTTTTTATAAGTATTTTCAAAAATAACATCGTTAAAATCGCTACCTCCCGGCTCAATTGATTGATGTTCGGTTCCACTAAAGCGGAAAGTACCATGATCAGCTACGACGGTTCCCTGATTAGTCCAGTCGCCAATAATATCAATTTCCGTATCCTCTTCCATAGTAAGCAGAGCATTATTTGTCCAGCTTCCGGGAATGTGTACTTCGTGTGTTTCTCTGATATAAATACGACCGTCATATTCAGTAGGAGGATAATTTTCTGCTGGTATGCATCCGCTAATGGTCCAGCACTCTTCCCATATATCTTTATTATCCCAATCGCCCGACATGATTGTTTGGTAATAATCGAGCTCATCGTCAGGTGGAGTTGATTCAGGAAAGACTCCCCAATTGAGAAGTTCCGGCACTCCGTTTTTACTCAGTTTTGCTTTTAGTCTAATTATCTCTGCTGATCCTGCTTGAGATATATCCCAAGTTTTAAATCCATCTCCGGATTCTGAAATATCAACAAGTCCTGATATTTCTTGCCAGCTACCACCTGAATATTCCTCAACAGTTATTTCAATATCGCCACTATTTAATTCTTGTTCCCAAAATAATTCATCCCATTCTGTGGCATCTTGAAAAGACTCTAATTTTATGGGGGTTGAGGTTATTGTGCCTTCGTCGATACCAGGAACCTCAGCACGTATATTGTCAACTTGAAATGTAACCAATGCTCCACCCAAATCTCCTTGACTAAAACCTGTCCAAACAAATTTTACCAATTGGTCAGGAGTACGGTCTGCAGGGTCAATATTTGCAACTACATCCAGTGTTTCGTTTGAACATGATTCTTGAGCTGAAGACCCGGTTGTGCAATGATTAACAGTTGCATAGACATTACCCGCAGTATTATTTGAAGCACCACCTACAATTAGTCTTAAAGTTCCTCCGTTATTAAGACTTGAAAACATATTTTGCCCATAATGTGAGTATGCATCAAAAGTGATTTGTTCTATATCAGTTAAATCAACCACTTGAGAAATAACACCTATGTCACTGCTAAAAGCAAACCCTCCCCACATATACATTCTGGCTGCTCTGTTTCCATCACTTGACCAATTTGATCCGTCCCAAGTGTTAATAACTATTTCGGAACCACCTGTTGCAAAAGTATTCCAGTCACTGTTATTAATTTCAAAACTTGGGTTTGAAAACGGATTTTCAGGAGTACCTCCCGTTGATGGCAATGTAATTAAATCAGGGTTCTCTTGCGCAATAGTATTAACCAAATCACCTGTTAAAAACTGAGGTTCCATTGTCTGATACCATTTTATAAGTTCTCCTTCTTGATAAGTAAAACTCATTGTATCAGGAGTCCATGAAGACCACTCGCTGCCAATTACTCCTCTTGCTCTTGCATAATAAGTTGTTCCAGTTGATAATGGAGATTCAGGAATATTGATTGATATATTATCAAAAAACACATAAAATTCATTAGAATTATTATATCCGCAACTTGGTTCGAGATAAAACAAAATATCAGATTTATTACTTACATCAGATATGTCAAAAGTAACCTTAACTTGAGCGGCTTCTCTTTCTTCTGTAAAATCGAACCCTTTCCCATTGCCTCCATAGTCAGCAGTTACATCAACTCCATCAATTTCGACGGATTCAACGGGGTGCATATATCCACCGTCTGCCCAAATATAAAATCTTATGTGATCATTAGGGTGCGAATCAAAATGAGAATGCCAAACATCAAATGTCATAGTAACTTCATCATATCCTGTACAGTCAACTTCAGGTAGTCTTAAGAAGTTACCCCAGAAATTATTCCAATTTCCTTCATATCCAACACGTCCTCCGGGGTTGCCACCTTCGGATGTCCAACTAATAGGAGTGTCATAATCCGGAGCAAACCATGTATTACTGCCCGGCTCAGATGTTCCATGGGTTAATACATCTGTGTCAAAACCTTGAGGGAAGTTACTATCAGCAGGAGATGATGACAGATATGTTTCAAAATTATTTTCTCCCGAAAAGCTACCGATAAAGTTATCATCAAATACAGTAGGTCCTGGGAAAGTTACATCTTCGCTGATTTGTATTTGCACCTCTTCCATAGTGCTGGAGTGGCTAATCCTAAAAATAGGATTTGTATTATCTACTGTTGAGTTATTAAAAGCGAGCTGATCGTTGCCTCCTGTATTATGAAAAACAGGTGGGGGAGGAGGTTCATCTTCTGTTGTAAAACTCCAGATAGGGCATCCTGCTGCTTCACCATTTTCGTTTTTCGAAACTATTTGCCAATAGTATTCAGTGTTATAATCCATTGATGGAGGATTATATGATGTTCCTGATGTATTTGTAACAAAGGGAGGGTTGCTAGATGTTCCAAAATACACGTCATAGGATTCTGCTCCCGGAGCAGAGTTCCACTCCAGAATATCATCAGCAGAGAATCCTGAAGTGCCATCACTTGGGTTTATTGGTGTAGTGCAAGATGGAGGGTCTCCCGCCGGTGTATAGTCTATAGTAAGATATGGGCGGTTAGAAGATGTGTGGTTTGCTAATTGTGCATATTCTTCAGACCAGTAATCCCCGGCAACAGCAATTCCTAAACTAACATGACCATTTTCTAATGCATCTTCAACTAATTCATTTCCTTCAGGATCATAAAAGGTGCTGTTTTTCCACCCTGTAGTTGTTCCGGCTGTAACTATATCAGAGTATCCTAAAGTCATGCTATTATATAAAGCTAAACCTGAGGTTGTAGTTGGGTTAGCGGAGTTGGAAAACTGCCAGGGTCTATTAGCAGCGTTATCTCCTGAGTATCCTGTTATATAAATATACCCAACTACTGAGTTTACAGTTGACCCGGCAGGGATATCAGATGTGTTAAATTTTACAGAACCGTGAACAAATCCAAATCCATCATGTCCAAAATAAAGGTTTGTATAATCATGGCCATCATCAACTACACTTCTACTCCAGTTTGTAGCATTATCAGGATATACATTAACAGTTGGGTCTATAACTACGGGAAATTGCCTGTCTTTATCCGTTAACCAGCTTATAGGAACTACTGTTTTAATGATTAAGTTGTTATTATTCTGCTCAAATTTGTAAACGCCTATATCCCTTGTTTGGAAACTTTTCTCTTTCTCAAAATACTCGGGTGGCATATACCTTAATATTTCTGTTCCAGTTTCATTAAAAACCGAGAGTTGTTGCCTGTCTGAATTTGAGTTTTCACAATTAGAATTTTCAAAATATTCCATACTCCAACCACCTGGAAGCAGAATGCTTTCGGATACTGTAATATACTTTGCTTCATTAGGTATTAAATCAAGAAAGTCAGGGTTGTTAATAACATAATCAATTTTTCTACCGTCATATAATTGAGTTATATGGGCATCAGTATATGGGAAAATGTCTTTGTATATTGCTTTTTCATCACTTATGTCGAGCTCTCCTTTTGATGCTTCTATGGTTTCTATTATATTATAGTTCTCATCCATAAATAAGATTTTCTTATCATGCCATTCGGATATTTCGTTATCCTCAATAATTGTTTTTATGCCATTTTCTTGCTGAGAGCTTAAGAATGTATGAAAGCTGTTTTCAACATTGGTAAATTCAAAATCCGTATATCTTCCGGTATTATTTTGCTTATAATTTAAGTTAATAGGCTTCCACTTCCCATTTTTCAAATAATTTAAAGACCCCGGGAAAAGATAAGCGGTAATTGATCCATCAGAATTTTCTAAATGTATAGATGTTTTATCACGCTTAACGATTGTTTGTTCGCCAATGTCAATATCATTAAAGATTTTCTTTGATTCAAAAGAAGGTTTATTATCTTTATCAACTT
>PWLF01000217.1 GCA_003559475.1 Bacteroidales bacterium | reverse complement strand
ACCCTTGCTCTGTTTGCTGAAAACTTTCATAACCGATTTCCGCAAGCATTTCAATAAGTAAATCACACCAAGGGTCACGTGGTTCTACTTTAAATACGACTTCCTTATAATCCATAAAACTTAAAATGATTGAATAATTTTAAAAAACTCAGCCGGTTTAAGAGAAGCTCCACCTATTAATCCGCCATCAACATCATTATTTTCAAAAAGTTCTTCAGCATTTTTTGAATTACAACTGCCTCCGTATAAAATGGAGATATTATCGGATACATTTTCCCCATATTTCTTTTCTATAAGACCTCTAATATATTTATGCATTTCCTGCGCTTGCTCCGGCGACGCTGTTTTTCCTGTTCCTATAGCCCAAACCGGCTCGTAAGCTATAATTATATTATGAAACTGCTCTTCATCTAACCAAAATAATCCGTTATAAATTTGCTTATTAACAACTTCAAAATGGTTGCCATTTTCTCTTTCATTTAAGTTCTCCCCACAGCAAAAGACTACCTTAAGGTCATTATCCAAAGCTGTTGATACTTTTTCAGCTAAGAATTCATCTTTTTCCGAGAACAAGCTTCGTCTTTCAGAATGACCAATTAAAACATGAGTAGCTTCTGTTGACCTTATCATTGAAGCCGAAACCTCTCCGGTATATGCTCCTGAAGGTTTTGAATAACAGTTTTGGGCTCCTGCAAAAACATTTTCAACCCCCTTAACTATTTTTACAACTTCCGGCAAATGAATAAAAGGGGTAAAAAGTATAACTTCCATGTCTTTTTTTATGCTTTTTAAAGGCTTTTTGCTTAACATTTGGCAAAGATTTGTTGATAAATCAACCCCCTCTTTAAGAGTTAGATTCATCTTCCAATTGCCTGCTACTACGCTTTTACGTGTCATTTTTAATCTTTTTATTAATAAAATAATGCTTTTTTCTAAATTTTATACAAAGTTATAAAATTACTAAAACAAAAATAAAACTAAAAAAAGAGTTCAATAAAAAATATTTTTAAAAATCGCTATTTTTAATTATTTTTATAAATTAAAAATGACCGCTTATTTAAAAAAAGTGACCGCTCATTTAGAAAAATATACCGCTCACTTAATAAGTCGACCATTATGATATTTTTTATAAAAAACATATTATTTTTGCAGTGCTGAAATTATAAAGCGCTTTTTATTTAGCAGGTGAAAAGGGTATAACCACCTATAATAAAGCAAACCCATAACCTTAAAATTAAATCAATTATGAGAATCAAAAGATTAGTATTAGTATTATTTATTGCAACAGCATTAATTGGATGTGAATCTGATTATTTGGAACCGGACGGTAAAGATTTAAAAATAAATAATCAAAACCCTTCCGATAAATTTAAATATGAAGTTGTTGATTTCTGTTTAAAACAAATAGAGAATGTTGATGCAAAAGAATTATTGGCTTTTTTTGGAACAAAAAGCGATGGTGATTTGATAGCATTAAAGCAAGTTAACATACAAGAAACAAAAGGGCCTGATAATGTTTTAATGTTAATAGAAAAATCAAACAAAAAGAATCCGGAGGATGCAAATAAAGCTGCTTACGTGCAAGATTTTGGCGAATCCGCTGAATTGAACTATTTACTAGAAAACAAGGAAACTGGTCATAAAGGAGAACAAGGAAAAATTGAAATTAGTAAAAAGCCAAATGAGAGTGCCATTTTTATTATTAATTATGATTTAAGCGAAGACTCTGCTGAATTGATTATTCCAAAATGGGATTTTGAGGAATGTGTGGATCGTTGTATTAGCAAAGAATTAGCTAAAATTTTTGATGAAGAAGAAGGAGGTAGTAGATTTAAAGCTGCTACATTTGTTTTAAGTGCTGGTAAGGCTTTTTATAAAATTATTATAGATTGTAACGGACAATGTTTAAATTTATGGTAGTAATTGACATAAACCGTTGTAAATAGCTTAATTTGTTTATAATGAATACTAAAATAAAACCCTCTTAATAATATTTTATATATTGATCTCATATTTCAACAAAAATATTGATTATGAGGGTTTTATTGTTTATTAATGAGAAAAATATTTTAAAATAAATTGTTAAATTAAAATTAATTAAAAATGAAAAAATTAGAAATAGTTTTAGGGAGTCTTGCAATTATAGGAGTTTTGATGAACTTTTTTGAAATAGCCGGAGGCTTTATTATTAGTATAATGTCTATCAGTTTTCTATCAATGTTTTATTATATATTAAGCTTTGCTTTGCTTAATGATATAAAATTTTTAAAGATTTTTGATAAAGAAAGCTATAAAGGCGTTGGGGTAATAGACATAATTATGGCAATACTTACCGGTATTGGTTTAAGCGGTTTAATATTAGGCATATTATTTAAATTACAATCATATCCGGGTGCAAGTTTAATGCTTAATATACACATGATATATGTTGGAATTATTATAGTTGTTATATCTGTATTGAATTTTATTAACCGGTTAAAGATTGCCAAAAATATTTTAATCAGGGCAATATTACCCGTCATAGCAGGGTTATTAATATTGTTTTTACACTAATTTTTATTTTAATAATAATTTAGTTAGTTATAAATATTATTATAATTTGAGTTTATATTGAAAATCTGAATTTTGAAAAATTATTATAAAATATTAGGAGTTTCGAAATTTGCTACACATGAAGCTATAAAAGAAGCTTATCGTGAAAAAGCAAAAGAATATCACCCTGATGTCAATTCTGATATAAATTCAAAAGAACAGTTTCAGTTATTAAATGAAGCATATCACGTTTTAAAAAATGATAAAAAAAGAAAAAGATATGACTTAAATTATTCAGGAAATTTTAAAAAGCCGGGAAGTTCTAATTATAGATATAGAAATGAAAGTGCGGCTAAAAAAAGAAGAACGTATTACTATAGTTCGAAAAATAATTTAAAATATAAATATAGCAAAGCCAACAGAAAAACCGAAAAAATTTTTAATGCTGTATTACTATCTATAATTTTTTTATCATTCCTTCATAGTTCAGGTTTATTTAATTTAATACTTTCTTATGCCAAAAAGATAAATTATATATCCGGAATAATAATTATTTTGCTTCTTTCTGTTTCTGTTTTTCTTTATAGAAAGAAAATAATAAATAACGGGGAATCGTAAATCAGCAAAAAAGCAATTTGTAGCTCTATTAAAAAAACGTGATAAGATATGTATGCTTTCTACTTATCTAACTCCGTTCTTATTGATTTCGGATAACATAAATAATGCTTAATTACAGGGGTTGACAAAACACTAATATTAAGCTGGTCAGATGCATTGGCTATATCTGTAAGGGTGCCTTCTTTGTCAATTATAAATATATTATCAATATTATTATCGTAAGCATGGTTTTCGGTAATATCAGTGCTGACAATATAATTTACCTCATTTTCGTCTATTTTGAATTTTGATATTGCTATATCTTTGACTTTTTCAATATATGATTTTTTAAATGGTTTAGTTTGTAATTCAATTTTATAAAGATGTCTGTTTAATAAATTGTTACAAAGCAAAGAGAGTATAGGATCTTTATGTTCAGCCCATTCTTTAAAAGCTGCATAAAAGTCAAAATCATCAAGTTTAGCGAATTTATCAAGTATTTCAGGGTCATTCTCAAAGTCCTTTTTTCCAAAATTATTTTTCAGAAACAAGTTTAAATATTTAGAATTAGATATTTTATCTTCATTTAAAGCAATTTCTTTAGCTCTCTTCAGAATATTAATAATTAATCTTTCGGCGGCAATAACTGTTTTGTGCAAATATACTTGCCAGTACATAAGTCTTCTTGCAACTATAAATTTTTCAATTGAGTAAATGCCTTTTTGTTCAACCACTAAATTATCGTTAGCTACAAACAACATTTTTATAATCCTGTCATAAGAAATAACTCCTTCTGAAACGCCGGTAAAATAGGAGTCTCTATTTAAATAATCGAGCCTGTCCATATCAAGTTGCCCTGCCACTAGCTGATGAAGGAATTTTTTATCGTATTCATTTTTAAAAATTGCAATTGCCATATCTAATTTCCCTGAAAATTTATCATTTAATTTTTTCATGAAAATTTCTGATAATTCTTCATGGGAAAGATTGTTAACAATAGAGCGCTCCATGGCGTGTGAAAAAGGTCCGTGCCCGGTATCATGCAACAATGAAGCAATAATAACACTTAACGCTTCATCATCCGAAATTTCAAATCCTTTATATCTTAATATTTCGATTGCATGTTCGGTAAGATGCATTGCTCCAAGTGCGTGATGAAATCTTGTATGCAGGGCTCCCGGATAAACCAAGTGAGTCAGACCTAGTTGTTTGATACGTCTTAATCTTTGAAAATAAGGATGTTCAATTATATCAAAAATAAACTCATTCGGGATTTTAATAAATCCATATACAGGGTCATTAAAAACTTTTAGTTTGTTTGTAGGGCTTCTTTTTATAATCATATAAGCTCTTCTATCTCATATTAAATTCAAAAACAGATATAAAAAATTATTCAGAGGGAATATTTTTAAGAATTTCCAATGTCAATTCCCAAAACTTTGGCACAGTATCTATTTCTAATCTCTCATCTGGAGAGTGCGCTCCTTTTATAGTAGGTCCGAATGAGATCATATCCATTTCCGGATATTTTTCGCCAATTACACCACATTCCAATCCGGCATGAATAGCAAGCACTTTTGGATTTTTATTAAAAAGCTTTTTATATGATTCTTTTGAAACCCTAAGAATCTCGGAATTCATATTCGGAATCCAACCGGGATATCCATCTCCGTATTTTACTTTAGCTCCTGCCAGTTCAAATGCACTTCCAACCATATTTGCAGTATCTTTTTTTGATGACTTATAAGAACTTCTTTGGCTGGTAGTGATTAAAATTTCATTATTTGTTGTTTTAACAACAGCAAGATTTGTAGATGTTTCAACAAAGTTAGGTATATCCGGAGACATTCTAATAACACCATGAGGACACGCATAAATGGCATTCAAAAATTTACTCTTAGTATTATTATCAATAAAGAAATCCGGCATATCTGTTTTTTCTATTTCGATGCTTAATTTTGGCTCGTTAGTTTTAAATTCTGATTTAATATGTAGAGCTAACTTTCCAGCTAAGTCTTCAAAACTTTTTTCATATTTAGAAGGAACAGAAATAATAGCATTAGCCTCTCTTGGAATTGCATTATGCATATTTCCTCCGGCAAATTTTGCTAAACTAATATCAAACATTTTTTCACAATTCCACAATAATCTGTTTAATATTTTTATTGCATTACCTCTATGCTTATCTATATCATCGCCTGAATGCCCTCCTTTAAATCCGGCAACAGAAATTTTATAAGGGATATTATTAGATTGCGGTTTCTCTTTTTCAAAATTAAATATTGCGCTTGTATTAATACCTCCGGCACAACCGATAAATAATTCTCCTTCATCTTCTGAATCAAGATTAAGCAAAATTTTTCCATCTAACATCTCTTTATCTAAAGCGAAAGCTCCCGTTAATCCGGTTTCTTCATCAACAGTAAAAAGGCACTCGATATTTCCGTGTTCTATATCATTTGATTCAAGCAAAGCAAGTTGAAGAGCCATTCCTATTCCATTATCAGCTCCTAAAGTAGTACCTGAAGCTTTAACCCAACCATCATCAATAACCGGTCGTATAGGGTCATTATCAAAATCATGTTTAACATCACTGTTTTTTTCAGTAATCATATCAACATGACTCTGTAAAACAACAGTTTTAAAACTCTTCATATTTTTACAACCATCTTTTTTGATAACAATATTCCCTGCTTTATCTTGCTCCCATTTTAAATCGTGACTCTCAGCAAAATCCTGCAAATATTTAAGGATTTTTTGTTCCTTTTTAGATGGACGTGGAATTTTGCATATCTCTTCAAAATATTTCCAAACTTTTTTTGGCTCAAGATTTTCTAAAACATTTGTCATTTTAATTCTATTTTATTAATATAATTAATTTATTTCTGCACTATTTTGAGCACTTTTTACAAATACCAAAGAAATTAAGCGCCCGATTAGTTATTTTAAATTTCATTAGCCTTTCTATAGATTTTTGAATTTCATCAAATCTTTGATCATGAAATTCAAAAACTTCATTACATTCAAGACATATTAAATGGTCGTGTTGTTCATTTTTAAACGATTTTTCGTAATTAGACACATTATTCCCAAACTGATGTTTAATAACAAGATTACATTTACGTAATAATTCAATAGTGCTATAAAGAGTTGCCCGACTAACCCGGTAATTATTATTCTTCATCCTTATATATAATTCATCTACATCAAAATGACCATCAGTATTATATATCTCTTCCAGTATAGAAAATCTCTCCGGAGTTTTTCTATATCCATTTTTTTTTAGGAATGTTGCAAAGGATTCTTTTGCCTTTTTTAAATACTTTTTTTCTTTACCCATACAATTAAGAATGATTATTAACCACCTTTATTTCACACAATTGCTTATGAGTTAATTAGTTATCTCACACTATTAAATAAAAACAGCCTGTAAAAATAGTGAATTTTATCTTTATTTAAAACAAATAAAAATAATAATTATAAATTATTTATCTTTATCAATTCGTGTAACAGTTCTTACGCCCTTAATCTGCCTTATTTTTTTAATAAGATTTTTCAAATGTTGCGTATCTTTAATATAAAGCATGACAGAACCTTCAAAAGTTCCTGCATTACTCTCAATATTTATTGACCTTATATTAATGCTATGCTCTCTTGATATCACATTAGTTAATTCATTTACCAAGCCAACATCATCAATCCCTCTTATTTTTATCCCTGACAAGAATCCTATACTTTGTTTGGACACCCATTTTGCTTTCACCACTCTGTCAGCATGTTTTGATAACATATGAATAGCATTAACACAATTATTTCTATGAATTTTAATACTCTTATTATCTGTAATAAATCCAAAAACATCATCACCGGGTATCGGTCTGCAACAAGATGCCAGAGAATACTTAAGGTTTTCCATGGAATCTCCGATAATTAGAGTATCAGGTTTTTCTTTCAGCTTTTCTCTTATGAGATCACCTTTATTATCAAGTACAACCGATTCCGATTCTTTAGATTTAGAAAAAGGTTTTTTAAGATAAGTCAGTATACTTGAAGATCTATCAGATTCACTAATAAAGTTTTTTATATCTTTTGAAGTAATATTCTTGCTTGCTATTTCATAAAACAGATCTGTGTGCGACTTCAACCTAAAATACGTCACCATCTGATTTATTAACTTTTTGTTGTCATAAATCTTAAGCTGCCTGAGATATCTCCTAAGCATTTTTTCGCCATTACCTGCTAATGTCTTTTTTTCTTCTTTAATCGCTTGCTTTATTCTTCCTTTAGCTCTAGCAGTTGTGACATAACCAAGCCATTCAGGTTTTGGTTTTTGCTTATCGGATGTAATTATTTCAACTTGATTTCCACTTTCCAATCTATGATTTAAAGGGACTAACTTATGGCTAACTTTAGCTCCCAAGCAATGATTCCCAACTTGTGTATGAATACTATATGCAAAATCCAAAGCTGTAGAACCAAGGGGTAAAGTTCTTAACTCGCCTTTAGGTGTAAAAACAAATATCTCATCAGAAAACAGATTAAGCTTAAAATCTTCTATAAAATCAAGTGCATCTTTTTCAGAATTTTTTAATATTTCCTTAATTCTATTAAGCCACTTATCTATTCCGCTTTGCTCATCTTTTAATTCTTTATATTTCCAGTGTGCGGCATATCCTTTTTCTGCAATTTCATCCATTCTTCTGCTTCTAATCTGTACCTCAACCCATTTACCATCCGGACCCATAACTGTAGTATGAAGTGATTCATAACCATTAGCTTTCGGAATAGATATCCAATCCCTTAACCTGTCCGGATTAGGTTTATATAAATCTGTTACAAGCGAATAAACTCTCCAACACTCAGCTTTTTCTCTTTCTATCGGCACATCTAAGATTATTCTTATGGCAAAGATATCATATACTTCTTCAAACTGCACTTCTTTTTTCTGCATTTTTTGCCATATAGAAGAGATTGATTTTGTGCGTCCCACAACATCAAACTCATAATCGTTTTCCTTTAATATTTTTTTTATTGGCGTATTAAATTTTTGAATATACTTTTTTCTGTCTTCAGCACTATCTTCAAGTTTTTTAGAAAGTGTAAAAAATATTTCAGGATCTGTATAACGCAATGCCAAATCTTCCAACTCACTTTTAATACCATATAATCCTAATCTATGAGAAAGGGGTGCAAATATGTAAAGAGTTTCATGTGCTACTTTAAGCTGTTTCTTTGGGGGTAATGCTTCAAGAGTTCTCATATTATGAAGTCTGTCAGAAATTTTAATTAAAATAACTCTTACATCATCTGACAGAGTTAGCAACATTTTTCTGAAATTCTCCGCTTGTATCGAATCAGTATTATCAAAAATATCTGATATTTTTGTAAGTCCATCAATTATTGTAGCAACTTCAATTCCAAAATATTCCTCAATATCTGCCAAAGTGTATTCTGTATCTTCAGCTACATCATGCAAAAGTGCGCATATTACTGAAACAGCTCCCAGTCCAACCTCTTCCACTACACTCTGAGCAACAGCTATAGGATGATAAATAAAGGGCTCTCCGGTTTTTCTTCGATAATTTTCATGGGCTTTAAGAGCAAAATTGAATGCTTTACGAATAAGTTTTATGTCGTCCGACTTTATTGAGGGACGACATGTAGATAAAAGTTTACGATATCTTTTAAGTATCTCTTTTTTCTCTTCTTCAGCACTTAATTGCTTTGGCATTTCAACACTTTGTTCTTCCATACTTATTATAATTTCCTGATAATTTTTCTGTAAAACATTTTAAAAACAAAACTATTGTTTTTTTATTAATAACTTCCAAAAGATTTAATTAATATTCAAATATACACAAAATTTAATAAAAAAGACATGATATAAAAAATTAAGATAAATAAAAAAACCTGCTAAATAGTTTCATTTGGGCTTATTAAAATAATTAGCATAAATATTTTTTTACGGATTTTTTAGCAAAAAAACTAACCCCACAAAGTATTTTTCTCAATATCAGAATATATAAATTTACATATACACAATACGAGTTAAAATTATATCTTTGCAAAATTATTTTTTAAGAAATACAATTTTATTGTTTTAATGAAATGGATATAAATTCAGAAAAGCAAATAAATATAAATGACTTTTACGAGGTCATTTATAAAGATAAGAAAGTTTCAATTGATAAAGAAACTATAAAAAAAATCGACAATAATCATTCTTTTTTAATTGACTATCTTAATGAGAAGATTATATATGGCATAAACACCGGTTTAGGGCCCATGGCTCAATATAAGATTGCTGAAGACAAGAGAGTTGAGCTTCAATATAATTTAATTCGAAGCCATAGTGCTGGAATAGGTAATCCACTGGATGATGCTTCTGTAAAAGCATCTATGATAAACCGTATAAATTGTTTTGCTAGAGGTTACTCCGGCATTCATCCTAGCATCCCATTATTATTAAAAGATTTAATAAACAACAATATAACTCCATTAATTCCGGAACATGGGGGTGTTGGCGCCAGCGGTGACCTTGTTCAGCTGGCACATTTAGCGCTTGTACTTATTGGCGAAGGTGAAGTTAAATATAATGATTAATGGCATCCAACAAAAAATATTTTTGATAAACTAAACCTTTCTCCGGCTAAAATTTATATTCGTGAAGGGTTAAGCCTTATTAACGGCACATCAGTAATGTCGGGAATAGGCATAACAAATATTATAAACGCATATAACTTAATAAACTGGATGGTCTTAGCATCTGCCATGTTAAATGAAATTGTAGAATCTTTTAATGACCATTACAGCCATAGCTTAAACTCCGTAAAAAAACATCACGGCCAACAAGTTATTGCACAAAGCATGTGCGAAATACTAAAAGACAGCAGGTTAATTGACAGAAATGACAGTTCTTTTTATCATAATAGCAATAAATCAAATTTTATTATAGAAAAAAGAGTGCAGGAATACTATTCTTTAAGATGCGTTCCTCAAATTTTAGGCCCTATATATGATACCTTGATAAATGCCGAAAACACTGTAATCAATGAAATAAACTCCGTAAGCGATAACCCGATTATTGATGATATAAATAAAAATGTAATTCATGGAGGCAATTTTCACGGAGATTATGTATCACTTGAGATGGATAAGCTTAAAACAGCTATAACAAAGCTTACAATGCTTTCAGAGAGGCAGTTGAATTTTCTATTAAATGATAAAGTTAACAAAATTTTACCTCCCTTTGTTAATTTAGGGGAACTTGGACTAAATTTCGGTATGCAGGGGGCTCAATTTACAGCCACCTCAACCACTGCAGAATGTCAGACATTATCAAACCCTATGTATGTCCATAGCATTCCTAACAATAATGACAACCAAGATATTGTAAGCATGGGAACAAACTCAGCTTTAATAGCAAAAAAAATTATTGATAACGGATTTCAAGTGGTTGCTATTGAATTAATGACTTTACTGCAAGCTATTGACTATATGAAACTTAACACCAAACTATCGCAAGTTACAAAGCAAAAGTATGAGGAGTTAAGAAATATTTTTCCAACATTTGTCGACGATTACTCTATTTATAAAGACATTTTAAAGGTAAAAGAATATATTGAGAATAAGCAACTAAAAATCATTGACAAATAACAAAATTAAACCAACAAATTATTTTGCAAAAATCTAATATCATATTATATTTGTTTTTTATTTAAATATAACTTTAAATATATCTTTTATTAAAAATGAAAATTGCATTAATAACCGGCGGATCAAGAGGAATAGGACGTGCAGCTTGTATAAAGTTAGCAGAAATGGGTTTTTATATTTTAATTAACTATAAAAATAATGAGGATGCCGCTAAAGATGTTTTGGAATCTGTAAAAAAAACAGGATCCAACGGTGAGCTTATTGCTTTTGATGTTAGTAATCCTGATGAAGTTGAAAATGCTTTAGATAATTGGAAAACAAACAATAACAGCAAACATATTTCAGTATTAATAAATAACGCAGGGATAAGAAAAGACAACCTAATGATTTGGTTAAACAAAAATGAGTGGAACGATGTTATAAATATTAACCTTAACAGCTTTTACAATATAACCAAGCATTTATTGCAAGATATGATGATAAATAGATTTGGCAGAATAATAAATGTTGTATCTTTATCCGGCATTAAAGGATTGCCGGGACAAGTTAATTACTCTGCTGCAAAAGCAGGTGTTATTGGTGCAACAAAGGCTTTAGCACAAGAAGTTGGGAAAAAAAATGTAACAGTTAATGCAGTTGCTCCGGGATATATAAAAACAGATATGACGAAAGATTTAGATGAAAAAGAACTGAAAAGAATTATTCCGGCAAATCGTTTTGGCTCACCTGAAGAAGTAGCTCATTTAATAGGATTTTTAGCATCTGAGGAGTCTTCTTATATTACAGGTGAAGTGATATCAATAAATGGAGGATTATATACTTAATAATGTACATTTAAATAAAATATTAATAAATTTATTTATTTCTTGCTGTTATTTTTTGACTGTTTAATTAAACAACAAAACACATGAGGCGCGTAGTAATTACCGGAACTGGCATATATTCTGTTTTAGGGAAAAACCTTGAAGCTGTTAAAAATTCTCTTTATAATGGAATTTCGGGAATAGGGCTTGATCCGGAAAGAAAAAAAATGGGCTTCAGAAGTGGATTAACAGGCATTATAGAAAGACCCATTTTAAAAGGAGTTATTCCAAGACGCATGAGAGTTGGATTACCTGAACAAGGCGAGTATGCCTATGTTTCTACAAAAGAAGCTTTAAAGAATGCAGGAATAGACGAAGATTTTTTTATTAAAAATGACGTTGGAATACTTTTCGGGAATGACAGTTCAACTATCCCTGTAGTAGAGTCTGTTGATGGCATAAGAGAAAAGAAAGACACCGCACTGCTAGGTAGCGGAGCAATTTTTAAGTCAATGAACTCTACTGTTAGTATGAACTTATCAGTAATATTCAAACTTAGAGGCATAAATTTAACTATAAGTGGCGCGTGTGCAAGTGGCGCACATTCAATTGGTTTAGGCTATCACTTTATAAAGCATGGCATGCAAGATATGATAATTTGCGGTGGAGCTCAAGAAGTAAATGCATATTCCATGGCTTCTTTCGATGGATTAAGTGCATTCTCAACTAGGGAGGATGAGCCAACAAAAGCATCACGCCCTTTTGATAAAAACCGTGATGGTTTAGTACCAAGCGGAGGTGCTGCAACAGTTATACTTGAAGAATATGAATCAGCTAAAAAACGTGGAGCACCTATTTTAGCAGAGTTAATTGGATATGGTTTTTCATCTGACGGAAATCATATATCTGTTCCCAACCAAGAAGGACCATCTAAAGCATTGAGTATGTCAATAAAAGACGCCAACATTAACGTGAATGATGTTGATTATATAAACCCTCACGCAACATCCACTCCGGTAGGTGATGCAAATGAAGCTCAAGCACTATACAATATTTTTAGCTCAAATAAAAAAGTAAAAATTAGTGCCACTAAATCAATGACAGGACATGAAATGTGGATGGGAGGAGCTAGCGAAATTATATATTCTCTCATTATGATGCATAACGATTTTATTGCTCCAAGTCTGAATTTTGAAACTCCTGACGAACATTCTGCTAAGCTAAACATCGTTCGTGAAACAACCAACGCAAAAATCAATCTTGTTGTGTCTAACAGTTTTGGATTTGGAGGAACAAACTCTGCATTGATTATTAAGAGACTTTAAAAAAACAAAGTAATTATAACTTCTCCCCATATTATCTTCAGCAAAACAGTTATTAATTTAATATATCTTAGTATCAAGTTATAAAAAAACTAAAGTATAATTAGCCAAAAAAAGTTTCAATAATTGTTCAATCTAAATAATTGCTTATATTTGCACATTACTAATCAAAAGTTGGCTGTATTTTTTGATTAAAATATTTTAATATAAAACACTTTAAATGCTAAATATTAGCTCTTTGTTTTTATATGTAAATTATTGTAAACTCAACTAATTACTATACAATATTTTTTGTAATATTGTAAAAAGTTTTTTTATATAGCTTTAAATATTAATGGATACTAACAAATCACAAGAAAATAAGAAAACAGAAAACTTTATTAACATTGATAAAGTTTTCAGAAAAAAAGGGGGTAAATTATATCCTTTTATCCCAAAACTATTAATAAAATATATTGAACGCATTACTCATCAAGATGAGATTAACGATATTATTAACCGTTTAAAAGATTGCTCCGGAATAGAATTTGCGAGGATGCTTATAGAAAAGGAGTTTTGTGTAAATGTAACGGTTAAAAACGAAAATAATATCCCCACAGAAGGAAGATATATTATTGCATCTAATCATCCGCTGGGAGGAATTGATGGCATAGCTTTAATGCATATTGTTGGAAAAAAAAGAAAAGATTTTAAATTTATTGTTAACGATATTCTTTTAGAACTGGATAATTTAAAAGAACTTTTTGCACCAATTAATAAACATGGTCGAAACAGTTACGAATCGGTTAAAATAATTGAAAAGCTATATGAGTCTGAACAACTGGTTTTGATTTTTCCTGCAGGGCTGGTATCGCGTCGTCAAAAAGGAAAAATAAAAGACCTTGAATGGAAAAAAAGTTTTATTACTAAAGCCATTAAACATAAAAGAGATATAGTACCGGTTCATATAGAAGGAAAAAACTCAAGTTTTTTCTATAATTTAGCAACTTTTAGAAAAAAAATTAGAGTTAAAGCTAATATTGAAATGTTATATCTTCCTGATGAGATGTTCAAGCAAAGGGGTAAAGATATAACTATAACATTTGGAGAACCAATACCTTATACAAAATTTACAAAAGAAAAAACGCACCACGAGTGGGCACAAAAAGTTAAAGATCATGTTTATGGTTTAAAATAATAAAATCATATATTGACAAATTAATTTATTAAAAATCAGCGCTTTAGAAACGCTTTACAGATACTGAAAATTAAAATATAGTTAATATGGAACCTATTATTCCTCCTGTTGATAAAGATTTGATTAAAAAAGAGCTCACGAAAGAGAAATTATTGCGTAATACCAATAATGGAGACAATGAGATTTACATTGTAACTTATCATGATTCTCCAAATGTTTTAAGAGAGGTTGGAAGGCTAAGAGAAGTTTCTTTTCGCCAATCAGGAGGTGGCACAGGAAAATCTATTGATCTTGATTTTCACGACACAAAAAACAATCCTTATAAACAGCTGATTGTATGGGCCCCTGATGAAGAAGAAATTATTGGAGGATACAGGTATTTTCTATGCAAAGAGGCAGACTTTGACAATAATGGCAACCCTATGCTTTCTACATCATCATATTTTAAATTCTCTGAAAAATTTATTAAAGAATATCTTCCATACACTATGGAGTTAGGACGTTCTTTTGTTCAACCTAATTTCCAACCATCTTCTAAAAGCCGAAAAAGATTATTCTCTCTTGATAATTTATGGGATGGTTTAGGTGCTTTAATTGTAGAAAATCCAAACATAAAATATTTTTTTGGCAAAGTAACTATTTATCGGGAATTTAATCAAATCGCAAGAGATATGATTTTATATTTTATGCACAAATTCTTTCCTGATAATGAGAATCTGGTTTCGCCTTATAAACCTTCACCTATAAAAACTCCTACTGAAGAACTTGACAAGTTATTCTTAGGGAAAAACTACGAAGAAAATCATAAAATTTTATTTCAGGAAGTCAGGAAATATAATGAGAATATCCCCCCTTTGGTTAATTCATATATGGGATTGAGCCCAACAATGAAAACATTCGGCGCAGTTATTAATAATGATTTTGGCGGGGTTGAAGAAATAGCAATACTCATTAAAATAAATGACATTTACGAATCTAAAAAAAATCGTCATATTGATTCTTACAATAAAAAGTGTAAAAGAATTTGAAAAAAAAATCTTTCTCTATAATAAACAGCGCAGATTTTATTAAAAGTTCATCTAAAATCACGGAATGCCCGGAAGTTCCATTACCTGAATTTGCATTTATAGGACGTTCTAATGTTGGCAAATCTTCGCTGATTAATATGCTAACAAATAAAAAAAAGTTAGCCAAAACATCATCTACTCCCGGAAAAACTAAACTTATAAACCATTTTTTAATTAATAACTCATGGCATATTGTTGATTTGCCGGGGTTTGGATTTGCTAAAGCACCAAAAAAAGAAAAAGAAAAATGGCAAACAATGATTTGTGATTATATAACACAAAGGAAACAGCTACTAAGCACTTTTTTTTTAATTGATATTAGGCATGAACCCCAAACTATAGATTTGAATTTTTTAATATGGATGGGTAAAAACCAACTGCCTTTTGCTATAACTTTTACAAAAACTGATAAAATAAATAAAGAAAAGGTAAAAACAAATATTGATAAGTATTCTAAAATACTATCCGAATATTTTGAGCCTTTACCTAAAATTTTTAAAACTTCTGCAACAAAATCATCGGGAAGAGATGAATTGCTTGAATATATTTATGAATGCAAAAAAGTCTTTGACCCAAAATTATTACAGTTGTGAATTCTTTAACTTAAAAAATATATAAACACATTAAAAATCTAAAAAAAATATTACTTTTACAATTCAAATATTTAATCATTTATAAATAAAAACCAAACGTTTAACTAAACTTTGTTCAGATGAAAAGAGTTTCCCTTAACCCTATATTATTGGCTTTCATAGCATTTTTATTTGTTTTATCTTGTGTGCCTGCTAAAAAATT
>PWLF01000027.1 GCA_003559475.1 Bacteroidales bacterium | reverse complement strand
TAATTAAATTTATCGTTTATTTAGACGATATTTTGTATTATCGTTTATTTAGACGATATTTGTGGTATGGTAGCAGTAATTAAGGGAGACATCATCGAATCAAGAAGGCTGACAGACCAGGGACAATGGTTGTTGCTGAAGACTTATCCATAGTATTTACCTATTTTCATCCAAGAGTCGAAAAATGAAGTAATCATTTTTTGATTTGACCCTTTTTATTGATTCTTCCCCAACATAATCTTTATAATAAGCAAGCCATATAAGACGGTCCTTGAGATTAATCATATTCAAAGTCATAATCGATACGATCTCTTCATTTTCAATCAGATATTTAGTCAGCATAACATAAGTTCTGACTTTACTATTTAGAGAATAACTTTCTATTAGAACTGGTACATCAAAGGATACGTATTTTAGCCTTTCCTCAATTACTTTCTTGAAGTCAGCCCAATTTTCGCTAATGTAGTTTTCCTCCATAAATTTTCCAAATTGGATCAATTCTGCTTGTCCTACCTTTATACCCTTTAAGTCATTAGTCCCATAAATTTTCACATAATCATCAAACCTTGTTTTACCTAAATTGTCTAACTGACGATAGGTAGCATGATTTAGGTATAGGGCCAAAATGGAGTTTCCTTCATAATTAAATTGATCTGCCAAATCTTTTACCTCTGGAACTGAATAGCATTCCGTCATTCCATCAATTTTTGGAAGACAAATATTAATGTCTCCAAATGAAACCGAGTTTTCACAGGTAACCTTTTTACACTCTAGGTGATCGTTTAGATTAATAGTTATTCCTGATTGGTAGCATCCAATGAGTAGAAAAAAGAATATGATTAAAACATTTACTTTCATTATGTAAATTTATTAAAAAAAATTAATAATTAAAAATACCCCCATTGTCCAAAACCTTTACTCATCGGAAGAATGTAGGTAGACCATGTTTATTCTTCTGATTTCGTTAATTCTTCTGAGTTAAAATTCCTGCCTTTTCCAAGTTCTAATAAATAAAATCCGAGGCCGATTAACCCTATTGCAATAAATAATGCATTTATGGAAGATGCTCCACCATATTCACTTCCTAAATTCATTAATTGACCAAAACCACTAAGTGAGAATAATACAATCAAAATCCAACCCCAAACCTTTTTAGAGAAAGAAGGTTCCGGATTTGGAGCATAATATTTTCTACTTAGCATTGTAATAATTAATCCGCCAATAGGGCTTAAAAAAAGGCAAAAGAAAAAAGACCAGCCAAAACCAATTTGTCTTTTCATGCCTAAAAAATAAGCAATTGCAAACGCAATTCCAATAAAAACGAGGAATAAAACTAATCTGTCCATGTTATTTGCTTTATAAAATTTTTCGCTTTCGTTCTTCTTTGTAGTCTGCTTGTGCTACTAGATAAAGTCGATAAGCAAGATATCCCATTCCTAAAATTACCAATAAAAATAACAAACCAGCTAAAATATCGCCTTCAAATACTTTAGGTAGCATAGTTGACATTACAAGAGCACTCCCGCCTACTAACATAATTGCAATTACATTAGGAATATAGCTTGACCCAATACTGATTTCTTTTAACAACCGTTTTGCAAATTCTTCATAAGGAATTGATGAATACTCCTTAGCCTTTTCTTTACCGAAATTTTCCCATTTCTTTTGTCTGTGGATATTTTCATCCTTATCATCTAACTCAAAAGGAGATTTCCCCTTAGATCCGAAGCATATCTGATAAATTCTGTCGTATTCCTTTTTCTTCTCAGGGTCCCTTAATACTTCATATGCTTCTGTTATTTCAATAAACTTTTGAGATGCATTTGGTTCATTATTCTTATCAGGATGATACTTTAAGGCTAGCCGTCTGTAGGCCTTTTTTACTGCCAAGATATCACTACGAAAATCTAATTGAAGTATGATGTAGTAATCTTTCACATTATAAGTTGTTAATTCACCAAAAATCTATTTATGGGGAATTTGGATTTTACCCCTAAATAAATGGAGTAATAAAAAAATATACGCATCTCTTCATCAAAATTAATTTGTGCCCTATTCATTCCTATAAACAGAACCTTCCCTTTTATTCCAATTTTATTCGTAAAAATAACCACCGACTTAAATCGGTCAAAGTTCCTTTCTTTAACTGCAGTTCGCTTGGAATAATACAGTAAATGTAAGATAAATGGTTTGAAGTGCCAATAGAATAGCGCAAAAATTCCGGTTTCGGGGGTCAATATTTGCAGTATTGTCAGAAATTTTTACTTTCTTTGAATTTCAGTTTTAGGGGATCAGTATGCTCCGGATTTAAAGGCTGCTCCGTTTTATTAATTAGTAGATTGAGGGCGATGTGATTCATAGCCTAATATTGAAGTAATATCAAACCAATTATAAAATGACTTACATTGTTGGGTGGAAATATAGAGGAAATTTATATTTAATATCCGATACTGCTATAACTCGATATGAAGAGCGGGGTAATTCTGTAAATTCAACTTCTTTTGGCGAAACTCAAACAATATCCAATAATAGTCAGGTAAATGAAGAGTGTTTTAAAATTATCCAAATTGATACTAGTTGTATAATTGCAATCACAGGAGATGTTAAAAATGCAATAGAATTTATAGATAACGTTAAGAAGTATTCATCTCCTTCCTCAAGGCTTGATTTTTTCAAGAAATTTTCATCATCAATAATCGACAAGGATTTTGATGTGATTATAGGTCTTATTGTAGATAACAAAGCTAAACTAATTAGTTTAGAAAGCAATTCTAGAAAAAATTTAAAAAAAATAAATAACTCAATTATTTGCTTAGGGTCAGGGAAATACAATCTAGAAACTAAAACTAATGAGCTAATTCAAGAAATAAAAGGTGCAGCCAAAAATCCTTCAGAAAAATTGCACCTCTTAGTCTCTGGTCATCAACTTCTTTCTATCAATGAAAATTATTTTACAGCTGGTGTTGGAGGTATTTATAATGGGGTAAGAATGAGTAAACATGGGGTTTATTGGAATAAAGATGTTTCCTATGTATTATACTCCAAAAATACCAATATAAATCCTGGTAATGCGACTATCAGTGGGAATAGTTATATTATTTTTGCTTTTAATAGAGGTGGAATGCTTTATGTCAAGTCTCCTTATCCACTTCCACATGAAACGGATAAATTAATTCCAAGTTGCAAATATTGCGACCTGGAAGATTTTGAGGAACATCAAAGGGAATGGAACATTACTTATTATAGAAAATTAAATAATGTTGTTTACTCAAGAAACGTAATAACAAAATATATATCATTTATTTATAAATATTTTGGAGGAAATTACACGGTACTATCCGTAAAAATGACAGAAAAAAATAAAAAGAACTACCAAATCATAAATAATGGGAATGGGTGGTATTATCTTAAATTTCCTAAGGACTTATTAGATGACTTTATTTTTAATGACGGAAATAAAAGTATATCATGCAAGATATTAAAATAAAAAACTGAATACAAAAAACGTAAGTCTACAATATGATACTATTTTTAGAATTTTTACTCCTTTCTAAAAATAGAAATAGAAACCAATGTAGAATAAAAGGGTAAAAACATAGTCAAGTCAAGAATAAATTAAATGTTAGATTTCATCCAGAAAGAGATAAGCGAAATCGCGCCTTTACACCCTCTAAATTATAATAATTTGGAATTTAATTGGGCAATTCTATTTGTAACAATTTTTTATTTTATTGGATTATATGGTTTTTGCGCCGAAAATGGATTAACTTTTCGCGATACCATCAATGCAATTTCTAAATTTTTTCAAAATTTCAGGCAACGTTTACTAAACTCTTGGAAGGACTTAAAAATTTACTCTATTATTAAAGATATTTTCTATTTTACTATTCTGTTTATTTGTATATTTCTCCTTTGTTCATTTTTGTTTATTTTATTGTTTCTCGATGTAGTTATAGCAATTACAGCATTTGGAGGTTTTTTATATAGTTTCTATAAAGTTATTTCCTTTTTTACAAATATAGAATAAATGACTCATTAGTTCTTAATTAAATCCAACCCTACACTCACTTGGCACCTTTCCCATATCGTTCACTGAAATACTTCCAAACCTCAAAAAAGCCTTTGAAATACCTTACCCAAGCCATCACCCCCCTACCCTCTTTACCTCAATTCTCACCGTACCGGCTTCGGCCAGTTCGGCTTCCTCTCCGCGCGTTTCCGAGGTGAAGGTTATCTCTCTGGCCAGGGTTTCAGACTTGACGTAG
>PWLF01000089.1 GCA_003559475.1 Bacteroidales bacterium | reverse complement strand
ATTGAAACTTATTTAGATGCCGAGTGGCATGAAATATGGTGTGCTGAAATTGAACCTCCGGAGCCGATAGACTGTGAAGGGACTTTCACTGACGACAGAGATGCAACAATATATGAAATGGTTGGTATCGGTAATCAATGTTGGATGGCTGAAAATATGAAGTATTTGCCGGAAGTTCACAGTAATTCAAACTATACTCCTAACGCAGATACAGAAGCCAGATATGGTGTTTACGGATATGATGGCACCGACGTTGCCGCCGCTAAAGCTCATACCATAGGTGGCGTTGATATTTATGATACTTACGGCGTTCTTTATAACGCTATAGCAGCAGAAACAGTTTGCCCCGACGGGTGGAAATTGCCATCCGATGATGACTGGATAGAGCTTGAAATTGAACTTGGAATGGATCCGGCTGAATCCTATGCTTCAGGGTTTAGAGGATCTGACGAAGATATTGGAGATAAAATAAAGTGTCCTGACTATAGAGGTGGTTTGTTCTGTGTTAATGCCCCAAATTGCGCAGAGACAGACTTTAATGCAGTAGCCGGCGGTTACAGGTATATTGCGGTTGATGTAGAATTTGCGAACAGAACAGCGCTTGGATATTGGTGGACATCCACCGATGATGGAGCATCGTACAAATGGGGTAGACGTATGACATCTTCGGATGCACTGAATGAACAAAGCGGGATATATCGTTTTACAATTCCTAATACTGCATCAGCATCAGTGCGTTGCCTGAAAGAGATTGATTGATAATCTTTAGTCTATTCAAAAGTATAAATAAATACGGCAACTTCTTTTGAAGTTGCCGTGTTTTATTTATAGGGTGAAAATTCAAGATTCCAAAAAAAATATTAACTCTCAAATACTAAAACTACTTTGTTAATGGCTTGTACATAGAATTTGAAAAGCATTAGCTTGAATTGTTATATTGAAAACGGTACAAACAGCATATATTGTCTGATTATTTATTTAATGTCCAAGTTTTAACTAAGGATATAAATTAAACGAATTTAATCTAAATCCTTAATACAGCGAACCGAAAATCCTAAAGCTTTATTTCTCTTATTTCTTTTTACTCCTGTTTTGTCATATTCTAGCCTTCTTCTCCACGCTTGTTCAGTATCGCTACTGCATTCAGTAGAAGTCCACCATCTTAATTGCTCATAAACATAATCAAAAGCAAAAGTAGTAGGTGTAATATTCATATTATACCTTAACCCTCCAGGCAGTGCATTAAAGTCAGAATTCTCATCAAAAGCAGGATTATTAGTTAAATCATCTTCCTCCCATAAGTCGGAGCCGGCAAGTCTGCTCCCTTCGTCTGTTCCTCTCCAATATTCAGTTGAGTTATCAAAAGGAAATTCGCTATTGCAATTGGCATTTCCTGCCTCATCACAGATATATTGCTCAAGTGTAGTCCAATCATCATGAGAAGGAATTTTCCATCCGGGGGGGCAAAGTCCTTGAGCTCCTTCAGTAGTACTACCATTCATTGCAGCACTCCATTGATAAAGCAACCCGAAAATAGTATCATTATCGGCAAAATCACCATCATCATATATCCCGCACCATCCTTGATCACTATTATCTTCCCATACAACTTCACCACAACCATTATCATATCTTAAATTTTCTGCAAACCAGCATTGATCACCAATAGCAACCATTTTATATTCTGTTCCATCTCTATCGTCAGTGAAAGTCCCTTCACAATCTATCGGCTCCGGATGTTCAATTTCAGCACACCATATTTCATGCCATTCTCCTTCCAAAAACGTTTCAAAGCAACTTGTAATAGTGTTATAAATCAACAGAGACTCGGCCGGATCATCGATATTATTATTTCCATTTATACTTGGTAATATAAAGCCCTTATCTTCTGAGATTAAATCAAGAATTGCTGATTCATGAGGTTGTTGGTCAGGCTTGTTGCTTATAGATACCTGTGAAAAGGATAATTGTATGCAAAACAACCCTATTAGCACTTGAATACTTATAATTTTATTAATCATAATTCTAAAATTTTTCAATAACAATTAAATATAAACTTACATTATACGAAAACCTTTTGATATTCTATAAAAAATTCAGTTATTACTCTTTAACACATCTAACGTTGTATCCTCTAAAGGGTGACGTTCCTCCATAACTAATCTCAGAATACCATATTCCAATATTTGTTCTCCATGCACGAGTAGGTTCTCCATCAACTTCAATCAAGTTAGAAGTCCATAAGAAGCTATTAATTCCCTTACTTGTGTAGGTACCATTTTCTGTAACGCGACCACCGGGCAAAGCATTAAATCCGGTTGAACCAAAGTTAGGATTATTTCTTAAATCCCCATCATCCCAATGACTCCAACCTCCGGCAAGACGACTACCTTCATCTGTTCCCGGCCAAAATGGTGGTTCTTCAAATGGGTCATAAAGAAACTCTGTTTCACAGTTGGTATGACCTGCATCATTACAAACATTTCTTATTAATGTAATATACTCGTTCATTGTTGGAAGTTTCCAACCATCAGGACATACTTCCAGTGCCAATTCCCATTGATACAAAAGACCAAAAATTGTGTCAGTATCAGTAAATGAAAAATGGTCATATACTCCACACCATCCTTCATAAGAATGATTTACCCATGTAGCGTCTAAGCAGTCATTTTTATTGTATCTTAAATTCTCAGCAAACCAACACTGATTTCCAATTTGCACAGTGGAATATTCATATCCACCATATTCAACACTAGCCGGGCAGTCAAGTGGCGGACAATCATCTGTTTCGGCAGTCATTACTAAAGGGCTACCTACACCACAGTCATTATATGCCCACACATAAAGATTAAATGTAGTTTCACAAGGAAGTGTTTCTTGAGTAAAGCTTGTATTATTGCCATAATCGTGAGCAGAATCATAATCATCAATAGTATTTATATAGTAACCATCAGCTCCATCAGAGGGGTTCCAGTTCCACTCAACAAAATCTTCGCCTACATTAATTACACCGGCTGTTGGTGTAGGGGCAGCATCCTCAACGGAAATTACTACAGGAGCGCTAGTTTGGCTTTCACAAGGAGAATTTGTAACAACTGCTCTATACCACCTATCATCAAAAAGTTCTCCCATTTGGCTACCTGACAATACATTTGAAGTAGCTCCTGCAATTAACGTCCAATTTGATGAACCATCATTAGAATATTGCCACTCAATCTCTCCGTTATAACCTGATAAAGTCAGGTCGTCTGGTTGATTGCCCGTACATACTGTATGTTCTTCTGATATAGATCCGGCAAGTGAAGCTGAGCTAACAGAAACCTCTATTTCTTCACAATCGGTTATGCCACAAGTTCCTTCAGCTCTAACATAATAAGTGGTGGTGCCTGAAGGAGAAATATTTATTGTTGTACCTTCATCAACATAAACACCTCCATCTCCGTCGCCACAGCCATCTGTGTACCAAATCCATGACGCTTCGGTTCCGAGAGAACCTCCTTGTACCGCTAAATCAGTATCTGTTCCTTCACATATTTCATTGTTTCCTGTAATCCCTGTTGGGTCAGTAGAGGCAACACACCCATCTAAACACCATATATCATGCCATTCTGCTTCCAAAAAGATTTCAAAACAGCTGGTAACAGTATTAAAAATAATTAATGCTTCTGCCGGATTATCGACTTGATTATTTCCGCTAATATTAGGTAATATAAAGCCTTTATTATCCGAATTTAAATCCAAAATGGCTGATTGGTGAGGAGATTGACCAGGTTTATTACTTATAACCACCCCTCCCCCGCTTTGGGCATTAATATTAACTTTTAATAAAGTTATTACCACTAAAAAAATAATTGCTTTTGTCATATTAATAAGTTTTTAATTAATAAATTTTATTAAAAAAATTATTATTGTTATTTACAATATGTTTTAACACAATCCAAATTTAAAGAAAAACCATCATTATTAATTAAAAAGGTTAATAAAATTCAAGAATCTTTTTATCTTTTAAAGAAAAAATTGACATATTAACTAACATAAACTCTCATTGCACATAAACTTCAATGCGTTTCCCATATTAAATACTAGTAAGGGTTCTTAAGAATTATTATATTATCATTGTAAAAGTATTATGTAAACTTTTTCATAATAATTAGATATTTTAATGTATCTTTATTAACTTATTCAAATAAATAATAGCAAGCTCTATGGTTTTGAGTTGATTTAACAAAAAACATCGTTTTTTAATAACAAACTAAGGTGTTAGCT
>PWLF01000194.1 GCA_003559475.1 Bacteroidales bacterium | reverse complement strand
ACTAATCATAAACAATTTAAAAAACAGCAACTTATATATCAGGAAAGATTTAATTAATAATAAGCAGTCAACTAATTATTATCATCATGAGTATTCAAGTGTTTTATACCAACCAAATTATCAGAATAAGAGCCAATTGGGCGATGATATACTAAAATCGTATATTGGTTTTCTGTTTCAGAGTGTGTTCCTTCTATCCTGGTAATATCAGTATGCTCTTCCCCATCTTCCAGAAACATATAAATATAATTATAGTATCCTTGTTTTAATAATAGCGTCTTTTGATATGCCTTTTTATTATAATTATAGTGCATTCGACTATTATCATCATACTTCCAATTAGTAAACTCACCACCTAAATATATATTACCATCAACTAATGGAGAAGGCATATCGAGCGTAAACAAAACTTTTGCATAATCAGATTCCAAGTGTTGATCATGACCTCTTTCATTTTGTATAAAAAATTTTCCATTAATATCGTGTTCAAAAACATATCTTTGTCCTGCTCTTCTTTGGTCTTTTCTTAAAATGACCTTTCTTTTTCTTGGTTCTCTGATAATATCATCAATTCGTGATGTTGTTTGTTTTAAGCTTTTGGTATCAAAATATCTAAACTCATTTCCTCCATAAAACAAAATTTCAGAATTATAATCATAACTAATTACATTATTTGATACCGATTTGGGTTCTAAGTCATATATTAAGTTATCCCATCTACTATTTTGTTTGATAACAACAGTAATTTCATTGTAAGGATTATTTATAACATGCTCATTAGTATTTATAGAAAAACTAATCTCTTGCTTAAAGTTCCTCAGTGAAACTTCCCTTGCTTGAAAGACATCTGCCGAAATTGTAACATTCTGTTCATAAACCATAAATCTTTTAGTAAGGACAATGTTATTACGATCATTATCCTTAAAAACCTTAAAAATATAGTTTCCCGTTTTTTTAGGTTGCATATTTTCATTAGGAAACTCAAGTTTATAATGTGTAAACTCAACTTGCGTATTAAATGAAGAATTGAAATCACTTATCCTGTCATCATAAAAACCTTCAATATATTGATGAGGATGCATATCTGAAGGTCTCCATTTAGCATCACAATGAATTATTGTATAATAGTAATTTTGGTGACCGCCTTCAAGGTCGTCAAATCTTAAAACTAATTTATCATTACTATTTAACCTAATCATTGGTGGAGAAAAATCAAATACTCTTTGATTTAAAAGTATGGTTTTAATATTATTTTTATATACAAAATCATCATATCTTATAAAATTGGAGTCATAATAATCTAAATCTTTATTATCATTCCCGGCCTCTAATAATAAAACTCCAGCTAAAAAAGCAAACAATAAACTTAAAGCATATTTACATTTATGATTTTTTACAACCACCCATTTATTTTTCATATGATTTATAAAAATTGATTTTTAATAAAAAGTTAAGATTGTAAAAATATAAAAAATTAAAGACATTATTAAAAGTTATACTAATTTAATTAATTACGTATTAAATAATTAAATCTTCACCTCTTTTTTTAAAAAATTTTTAATTATTTAAAATTAAAAAATTAAATTTGTCGCTGAAAAAAAATGAATCATTAAAAAAAGCAATAATGAGCAAAACTATAAAACTTAGGAAAGGTTTAAATATCCCTCTAAAGGGAGAAGCTGAAAAGATTTTGAACACCGCAGAAAGATCAAGTCTTTACGCTATAAAACCTCCTGATTTTCACGGTATTGTGCCTAAGTTGCTCGTTAAAGAAGGCGAGAAAGTCAAAGCAGGGTCTCCTTTATTTTACAACAAATATGATGAAAAAATTATTTTCACATCACCGGTAAGTGGTAAATTTAAAGAAATAGTTAGAGGCGAGAAAAGAAAGATATTAGAAGTCATAATAGAAGCAGATTATGAAGACAGTTATATTGATTTTGGGAAAGAAGATCCAAGTGATTTAAGCAAAGATGATATAATAGAAAAACTATTACAAAGTGGTTTATGGTCAACGGTTACCCAAAGGCCATACTCTGTTATTGCTAATCCGAAGGATACTCCCAAGGCAATATTTGTATCAGCATTTGATACTTCTCCTCTAGCACCGGACTTTGATTTTATTTTAAATGGTCAAGAAGAAACTTTTCAAACAGGATTAAATGTTTTAAAAAAATTAACTTCGGGAAAAGTTCATCTATCAATAAATCAGCCGAAAACATTTAATAAAGGTCTTACAAACGCAAAAAATGTTGAAGTACACAAATTAAAAGGTCCTCATCCGGCAGGAAATGTTGGCATTCAGATACATCACATTGACCCTATCAACAGTGGAGAAATTGTATGGTGTGTAGATTTTCAAAATGTAATTATTCTTGGAAGACTTTTTGAAAAAGGCATATATGATGCAAGAAAAATCATTAATATCACGGGATCAGAAATTTTAAAACCGAGATATTGGCGAATAATTCAGGGAGCATCAATACAAAATTTGGTAGAGAATAATCTTACTACAGATAATTATGAAAGCTTGAGATTTATTAGTGGAAACGTATTAACCGGCTCAAAAATCAGCAAAGATGGTTTTGTTGGGTTTTATGATTCGCAAGTAACTGTTATTCCTGAAGGAAATAATCCGGATTTTTTAGGATGGCTATTACCAAAGATAAGCAAGTATAGTGCTTCTAGAACAATGCCTTCCTTTTTAAATCCTTGGAAAAAATACAGAATAAATACAAACTTAAATGGTGGAGAACGTCCTTTTGTAGTTACAGGAAAGTACGAAAAGGTTTTACCTATGGACATCTTACCTGTCCAACTTCTAAAAGCCATTATAATAAATGATATAGAGCTAATGGAGAAGCTTGGTATTTATGAAGTTGCACCTGAAGATTTTGCACTGTGCGAATTTATATGTACATCAAAGATAGAAGCACAATCAATAATTAGAGATGGATTGGATAAATTACAAAAAGAGTTTAATTAATAAGTTTTGATTTAAGTTGTTTAATATATTTTTTATTAAAGTAAGTGAAAAAATAAACAAATGAGGTTTATAAAAAATTTAAGAAACAGAATCAGGCCGCATTTTGGTGATGGGGGAAAATATTCAAGATTTCATCGTGCATGGGAAGCATTCGATACTTTTTTATTTGTTCCTGAAAACACGACTTTCAAAGGTAGTCATATCCGTGATGCAATAGACCTAAAACGGACAATGGTTTACGTTATTATTTCTCTTATACCACCTATGCTTGTTGGGATATGGAATATTGGCCAACAATATTATCAAGCTGTAGGCATTGATCCTTCAATACAAGAAGCATTTTATTTTGGGCTTATTCTAATACTTCCAATGATAGTAGTATCCTATGCTTCGGGTTTATTAATCGAATTTATTTTTGCAATAATACATGATAAAGAAGTTAATGAAGGATTTCTGGTCACCGGTCTTCTTGTTGTATTGATTTTACCACCCACAGTTCCTTTATGGATGATTGCTGCTGCAAATATTTTTGCGGTTATGATAGGTAAAGAAGTATTTGGAGGTACAGGGATGAACGTAGTTAATCCGGCATTGTTATCAAGGGCTTTTATTCTTTTTGGATATCCTGCTTATTTATCCGGTGAAATATATACATACACCAAGGTTCAAGAAGGTCATCAGTTAGTTGACGGTTATTCAGGAGCTACTCCCCTTTCATTAGTGGCCGAAGGTCAAATGGAATCACTTCCTTCTGACATTAATATGTTTATTGGTAATATGCCCGGAGTTATTGGGGAAACGTCATTTGCAGCTATTATGCTAGGGGGTTTATTTTTAGCTATAACAGGTGTAGCGAGTCTAAGAATAATGCTCAGCGTCTTTATTGGTGGTATTTTTATGGCAGGATTATTTAATATAATTGCTCTTAACGAGTACATGACGATTCCTATTCATCAGCACTTAATTTTAGGAGGTTTTGCCTTTGGAGCAGTTTATATGGCTACTGATCCTGTATCATCCGCACAAACTAACACCGGAAAATACATTTATGGATTTCTAATAGGATTACTTACTATTTTGATAAGAGTCCTTAACCCGGGATTCCCCGGAGGAGTTATGTTAGCTATCCTTCTTATGAACGTATTTGCTCCTTTGATAGACCATTATGTTATTGAAGCTAATATCAGAAGAAGGATGAAAAGATTAAAATTAAATAAACAAAAACTTTAATTTCAATATTAAAAAAGATGTTCAATTTAAATATTAACAGTAATAAATATATATTT
>PWLF01000218.1 GCA_003559475.1 Bacteroidales bacterium | reverse complement strand
TCCCGGTTGTTTTTATCCATTGCCACATTTTCAATGATAAAATGAATATGGTTGGGCATTACCACCATTTCGTGGCATCGTTTATCGGGATATTTGTTTTCCAATTCGTAATACCATTTTTTCACCATGCGGCCTGCGTCGTTTAAATGCAATACCCCGTTCCCAATATTGCCAAAGGGGGTCCAGCCGGGGTTGTGTCTGCGATCACAACACACCGTAATAAAATACAACCCCGCCTTCGCATAATCATAGCCCTTCAGACGAATGGAACGACGGTGGGGGTATTTGGGGTTGTAATGCATAATTCAACAATTCTTTTCTTGGAGATTTAACTTAATTACCTCGGAATTATTTTCATATCCATTATTTCATGTAATTGGAACTATGAATCACTTGGTATTACAAATCAGCAACTTATTATCCTGTCTTAGGGTATCTAACAACAATTTTTATCTCATTTTCCACAAATTCAATTTTGCTGAAGAATCCGTTTCGATTTAATTTGTTTGCTAACGATGTGTTTAGTTTGTTGTTTTCCCAACTAGGCCGAGCTCTTAGAGCACTTGCTTTTTTATAATCACCACCAATACTTCTCAATATCTCTGTAATTTCAGTGAAGCTAAAGCGCATCAAATATTTATCCAATAACTGAATTTGCTTTTTTTGTTTAGAGCAATATTTAATTACTTTAATGAACTTATTGTTATCCACAATAAGTGCTTTTGTTCTTAACAAAACATTGCAAATTAAGTCAGAAATTATTGCATCTGAAATTTCTTCTGTTGGAACTATCTTTACCAGCTTTCTTTTAAATCCTATTGACAAAAGGTTTGACCTTAATAAACCAGTATTCAATTCATGAGAGTATGCATAATTTGAATAATCATCTAAGTAGCTGCTAATGTTATTTATCGCAAACTTCTTAAGTTCATCAATAAAACCAAGTTTTATCAATTGATGATAATGCGCAACATTAAATGTAATCTTCCTATAATTTAAAAGAAATGAAATCTTACCACGAGATAACGCGTCAACAAGATTTACCTTTGGAAAAGTATATGGAAAGGATTGAATAATTCTCTCATATGCTTCATCTGACAAACTATCACACTCTAAAATTTGATTCATTAATAAAAAAACAACTTCCTCTTTTTCATCGGTAAAATTATCAACCCTAAGTCTTTTCTTAGTAATGTTTTTAAAAACTGTCTCAAAATTTAACCAATCCACAATGCCAGCATTTAACTCATTATCAAAATACTCATAACAGTAAATTAAATTGTTCCAGCTAGGATAAATACAATCATTCTCCAAAAACAAATGCCATAAATCATCCCTGCCAAATGATTCTAAATTATCAATTTTTGTGGATACTTTCCCTAATATTTTTGGTAATAACTCATCATTAACCTGCTCATCTACGTTTTCAAGAAAAGTTAATAACGCATCCTCAGATTCTTCTTGATCGGACTCGAGGTGAAGATATATATTATCAATGTATGCTTCAATGTTTTCGTTCACATAATTAAAAATCATCTCCGAGTCCGCCTCAAACAAGCAAGTATAGTTCTTTGTGTTAAAAAACTCTTCAAATTCGTTCTCTTTTAACGTGTGTTTATTGAAAAGCATTAGATATAACATTTTGGGATTTAACTCGTAGTGGTTATTCTGGCTGATGTAATTAAAGACTGAATGGCTCTCATGTCTTTTTAGTGCAAGATTATGGAATTTTAGGTCTAAAGACTTAATAATTTTAATTGCGTTTTCTTTCTCTGGATCAGAAATAAACATTTCAACAAAATTAGACTTAGCAGCCATGTATTTTCTAAAGCTTTCATCTTCAGATGAGTTATTCAACGTTTGAATATTTTCTTCAGATAAAAACAAAAACATTTTTAAGTACTTTTCATTAGTCTCTTCATCGAAATTCTGTTTTTCAAGAGCATTCCAAATAGCTGGGAAGTACTTGACTACCAATAATTCTAAGAATCTTTGAAGCGTTTTTTGTGAATCTTTGAGCTGTATAATTATGGGAACAACTATTCTTTTAAAGACATTTTCCAATTTCTGGAGTTGACGCAATAATAATTCTAAACCTGCCTCTGTTTTATAATCTGATTTGTTTAAAAGCGCTATAATCAAGTCTTTATTTAACGTTGATTTATATTCATACTCATCTTCATCTATTCTGGAAATTAATTCGTCAGTTTTAGAAAGTTTGGAATGAAAGTTATCACCCTCATTGTTTTTAACATTTAGTAAAAACTCAAAATCCTTTAAAGTCAAAGCACCCTCATAGAAGTATGATATATATATTGGATAGCTTTCATTGATATAACCCTTTCTTAACAGTAAAATCAACAAGTCTTGTTCTGGCGACAGACTTCCGTTGGTTTTTTCAAAGATTTTTGCTTTCAAGTTATTACCCTTGTATAGTTTCACTAATCCGGCAAGTTTTTTCCTTTTTATGACAGAAACCGTCATTTCAGTTTTATTAATTTCGGAAATGAGTTCTTCCAGTCTACCTTTATTTCGCAGCTTAATAAGCTTAAGCCTCTCATTGTATGTTGTTTTGGAATTTACTTTTTTTTGGATATCAACAAAGTTAATTTTTTGAGACCTATATATTTGATTTGGTCTATAAGTACTTAAAGTCGCATTATCAAAGAGTTTTTCAAAAGCAGATTCTTGCTTGATGATCTTATCAACTGTTTCATTACAAATTTCATAAACACGTGGATTGTATTTCAATATTTCCAAAACATATTCTCCTCTCAGGCTTTCTTCATTTTTTGCAGTTTCTTCACTAATAGAGTCTCTTTCTGCTACAAGTTTCTTTAATTTATCATTATGTGATTTCAAAACATCTTGAAGAATTTCATTTTTCCTTTCGGTAAAAACTTTTTTCAGTAATCCTTCACCCGCATGCTCTTTACAGTATTCTTCAGGAAAAAGATTTTTATACAATACAACGCTAAACAGAGTAGTCCTTCTTTTTTTATTGTCTTCATTAAGAATTTCACTAAAAAGTTTGAACTCATTTGCAATGTTCTTCAACAAACGCATATCATGGATATAAAGGCTTATATCATTAATATAACTTGAACCTAATATTTTTTCATCTCCTATCATTTCTCTTAGCTGATCACCAGAGTTAGTTACATTTATGACAGGAACAACTGGAAGGATGAAGTCAAAAAACTTCGTTCTGTTTAAATTTTTGGTAAAAACATCATCTTTTATAGCATAAATAAATTTTACCACTTTCTTATCCTTAATCTTTGGGGAATTATTTATTATGAAATTCACCTCCCTTAGTTTTGAAAATAGTTCAGTGCTATTAAAACGGTCCAAGTCTTCAATAACCAGAATGTTTTTATCTGTCGCCTCAAAAAAATAAATTATTTCATCAATATGCTTATTTAATCCGGAAACCTCTTTTAACTCAACCATAGCAGACTTCATGGTTATTTTTTTTATTAGGCCCTTTTGAAATATTTCATGAATTTTTCGCATAAAATAAAACAAACCCCAACCAAATGCCCCTAGCATAGCAATGTTGAATAGAGTGGTCGGAAGATAAATAAGATTCAAAAACTCAATAAGACCCCTTTCGGTGATTTCTTGCAGGTTTTCAATAAGCGATACAATAGCCCCTGGTATGAAAATCAAAGTAAAAAACCACGCAATTATGTATAAAAGCTTTTTCCTTTGTTCTTTTTTATCAATTTGTTCAATTTTTTTAAATCCAGAAAAGGGTATTTTTTTATTGTCAAGTTGATAAAATAATTGTTGTAAAATTTGTTCCTCAATCTTTTGTTCATCAATGTTTTCGGAATTATTACTCTGACTTTGCTGCTTTGAATTACCAGAGCTATTTGGTTGTTTTTCTAAATTTTTACTTTGACTATTTTCACAAAAGTTTGCTAAAGAGATATGCAGATAATTAAACTTCTCATTGTTATTGAAAAAAGAATCTATGACCGAACTTTTCCCGGAACCATAAGGCCCAATAACCGCTATGTTCTTAACCTGTGGGTCGTTCAGTTTCTCATTTAAGGCCTCAAAATATGCCGGTTTGTTAATGTCTGTAGACGGAGAAAGATTAAAGTATTTCATATCTGTCCGTTTTATGGAAAATTGATGGGTTGATTCTCTATCGTCGCCAACTTCGAAAGAAGCAATTCCTTCAGTTCTGTTAGCTTTTGGTTTTTCTTTACCAACAAGTTTTCGAAAGAATAAAGTTTTGACACATTATTTTCAAATTCATCTATTAATTCTG
>PWLF01000157.1 GCA_003559475.1 Bacteroidales bacterium | reverse complement strand
CCATCAAGAACAGGAGTTAATACTTACCAGGAGATAAAACAAAAATTAGATGAGCTTGTGGGAAATATAAATGGCAACTATTCTACTATGGACTGGGTGCCTATAAATTATCAGTTCACCTCACTCCCTCACAAACAACTTATAGCTCAATATAGAATGAGTGATGTATCATTAATAACACCTTTGAGAGATGGTATGAACTTAATTGCGAAAGAATATATTGCTTCGCTAAGAGATCAAAAAGGCGTGTTAGTGTTAAGTGAATTGACCGGCGCCGCAAAAGAACTTGGAGAAAGTATAGTAATTAATCCAAATAATATAGAAGAAATTGCAGATGGCATAAACGAAGCTTTAAATACACCGAGGAAAGAACAACTTAGACGAAATAGAATAATGCAAAATCGTTTAAAAAGATATAATGTTGTTAAATGGGCTAATGACTTTACAGATACTCTTCTGGAAACCAGCAGAATATCAGCTTTTACCTCATCAAAAAAGCTTGTCAATAAAGAAGTTCTTGATAATATAATCAAACACTATAAAGAATCAAAAAACAGACTGATAATAGCAAATTATGACGGCACTTTGGTTCCGCATACAAGAGAATCAGATGATGCAGTTCCCTCCAAAGATCTTATAAAAACATTAAAGAATATCAAAAAATCCGGAAAGAATGATATTGTAATAATTAGCGGTAGAAGCAAAGAACAACTGGGAAAATGGCTGCGTTCTGCTCCTGTGAATCTAACTGCAGAACATGGTGTTTGGATAAAAGAAATGGGAGTAGGAAAATGGGAACTTTTCAAACCACTATCAAACGAATGGAAAGAAAATGTTTTGCCGGTATTAGAAATGCACACGGATCGTTTGCCCGGTTCATACATTGAGGAAAAAGAATATTCAGTATCCTGGCATTATCAAAAAGCAGATGTGTTACAAGCATCTTTTTTATCCAAAGAAGTATATGATTACTTATACTCTTCCGTTTCTAATATAGGTTTGCAAGTACTTCAGGGGGAGAAAGTAATAGAAGTTAGCAATGCAGGCGTTAACAAAGGAGAATTAGCAATGCACTGGTTATCACAAAAAGATTATGATTTTATACTTGCAATAGGTTCCGGCTGGTCGGACGAAATGTTGTTTCAGACAATGCCAAAACATGCATGGACAATAGGTATAGATTTATTACAGACAGATGCTAAATTTGTTATGAGAAAACAAAAAAGCGTAATCGAATTATTAGAAAAACTTAAGGATAATTAAAAACCAAATATTATTTACCTTTACCTTTCTCGAAAAAATTCAAAAGCTGTTCTTTTTGAGAATTTAAAACATCTTTAAGTGTGCCATCAAAAATAATTTTTCCATCCTCCAAAAAAAGTATGTTATCAGCGATACGCAAAATACTTGAAACTTCATGAGTTACCATAACTACCGACATTTTCATTTGCTCTTTCAGTTCAACTATGAGGTTATCCAATGAAGAAAGAGAAACCGGGTCTAAGCCGGCACCCGGCTCATCACAAAATAAAATAACAGGATCCATTACTATAGCCCTTGCTAAAGCAGCTCTTTTAAACATTCCTCCACTAAGTTGTGATGGATACATATTGTATGTGTGCTGAAGCTCAACCAACCCAAGTTTTAAGTTCACTATATCTTTAATAACATCATTAGGCAAATCCGTGTGTTGCTCAAGAGGCAAACCAACATTCTCTCCAACAGTTAAAGAACCTAATAAACCTCCACTTTGATAAAAAACACCCATCTTCATATACAGTTCTTTTAATTCAAGTTCATCAAGAACAGAAATATCTTTATCCATTATACTAACCCTACCGGGTTCAGAAGTATATAAACCTATCAAATGTCTGAAAATTGTTGTTTTACCCGAACCACTTGCTCCAAGAATAACTGTAACTTTTTCTTTAGATACAGAAAAAGAAACCTCATCCAAAACTTTTGCTTCATCAAAAAAAACTGATAAATCATTTACCTCTATTATTTTATCTTTGGTCATATAATTTGGATTAAGCTCAAATGCAAATTAAAAATTAATAAAAAATTAAACCCATTATACTATCAGCTATAATAACAAGAGATATTGAAACAACAACTGCAATAGTTGTGCTACGCCCAACTCCTTCTGCTCCTTGCTTCACTCCAAATCCATAAAAACTACCTGTTGTAACTATAATACAACCATAAACAATACTTTTTATAAAACCTGTAACTATATCCTTGTTTTGCATAACCGTAGCCATTCTGTTAATAAAAATCTCAGGAGTAATATCTAGGAACATATTTGCAGCGACCATTCCACCGGCAATGCCAGCGACATTAGCAAGAATAACCAAAAAAGGGATCGTTAACAGGCATCCATAAATTTTTGGTACAACTACAAATCTAACAGGATTAAATCCCATAGTCTTTAAAGCATCTATCTCGGAAGTAACTTTCATGGTAGCAATTTCAGCAGCTATAGATGATCCGCTTCTTCCTGCAACAAGTATAGCTGTTATCAAAGGTCCCATCTGAGCCATAATAGCAATAACAATCAAATCTACAATAAAAATATTTGCACCGTAATTCCTTAGCTGTGTAGCCGAATGTAAAGCTAAAACAAGCCCAATGATGAAAGTCATGACCATTACAATTAATGTCGCATTTACGCCAATCTTAACAGCCTGCTTAACTACTTCACCCTTCCTGCGTGATTTGTAAGTGAAAATATCATGAACCGACCAGAAAAAAATATCTGCCGATAATGAGATAAACTTTAAAAAATAATTATAAATATAATACACTATAATACTTCCAACTCTTTCAAAAAAAGGAACTTTTTCAGGTTTTTCACAAACGAATAAGTCCTTAGGAGCAAACAAATCCAACTTGTTATTAACAGACTCAGAGCCTCCCTCGATTATAATATCAACCCCTTCACCCTTCATTTTATCTTTGATATAATATATTGCCGTTACACCTGAGCTGTCAACTTCTTTTATGCCGGAAAGATCAATTACTAATACAGAATGCTTGTATCTTTTTAGTTTTCTCATTATATCAACTACAAATCGCCCCGTATAAGCAAATGTAAGCTCATTCTTCAATAATAGTCTTGTATCTACAAAACTGTATTCTACTTTTTTTCCCTTTTTAATTTTTATTTCTTCAGACATTTACTTATTTGTTATCTAATTGTAAAAACAAGCAATCAATAATAAATTATTCTGCTTCCGTTAATGACATAATTTTGTTTGAAAAAATAATCAATTCTTTATAAAACATCTCACTTATCGCAGAAGAAAAATCATTAATAGTATTTTCTTCCAGCGAGCTATATTTCTTGTTGCCGTGTTTTATTAAAATATTGCCTGATTCATTTTCAATTAATCTAAGCTCAAAATTAATATGTGCAATCAAACCATTATCGTTCTCTATAACTTCAAGCTGAAAAATTCTCGTTTCTATAACGTACTCGGGTTCAAAGTTCCGAAATCTCTTATCAACCCCTTTAAATATTTGATGTTTTTCAAAAAAATATACAATAAATGATGTGAACTTTTCAGAAGGTAGTGTCGCCCATTTATGATTACGGAAATATTCAATTTGGTGTGATTTTCCTCTTAGAGCAATTCTTTGAGAAGCGAAAGCCGGGAATATATCTACACTGCTTATTTCACAATACTTATCAATAGTTTTAAATTTCTTATCATTATCAATTATATCTTCTGAGGGAATTTCGATAACATAAAAGCTTACCGGGTCCTGCTTTTTAGGACGACAACCATAGCCCACAAGCATAATGACAGAAATAGCAAAACAAATTTTTTTCATCCGATTAATTTATAGTTTAATAATATTTATTAGAACGATTTTGGATTTGAACTTTAGTATCTTTTTAATTTAAAAATTTTACTTATTCTAAAGTTTCAAATTATAATATTACAAAATTACAAATATTGTTTAATAATTATCATTTTAAAGTAAATTTCACATTCAGCTTATTTGCATAAAATTCTGATTATTGATAAAAAATCACCGCTTGCTCAATAACTAGACGGTTTTGTATTTTATTAAAAAAATTATTATTAGTATTGCAAACGAAATTTTATTTGGATTTTTTAATCCGAAGCCCAATTAACCTTAATAGTTAATATAATTGCCCTAAAACCCGGCTGTTTTCAGTCGGGGTTTTGTTTTTAAGTATTAAACAGAAACTCTCTCTATTAAGTTTTTTTTATAGATTGTCTGCTCTATATCGAGATTTAGCTTCGCTGCTACTTCGTGGTCTCCCTGGCGGT
>PWLF01000153.1 GCA_003559475.1 Bacteroidales bacterium | reverse complement strand
TGCACCAGTTAAATCACAATCGTAAGGATAACCACCTGAATTGCTATCAATCCCGATATATTTACCTGTTTTGTTGTTTCTTAATACATAATTTTTCATAAAGTACTGCACACAACACAGTATATAAAACAGTGGGGTGTCGTGCGTCTTTTTAACCCACTTGCACTTAATTAAAGTTGTCGGTTTCGGTTAGGTAAGTGCATCCTATCCCACCGTTTCATATACTCAGCACGTTATACCCCATTTAAGGACGCAAAGGAAAAACGGGTTTACTTCAATGTTTTATATTCAAACGCTCCCCGTGTTCGTTGCCGTTTACCACCACATAATATGCTGTTACTATTTTCATTTTATTTTATTGGATATACACAACCGTTAGCCACAATATTAAAGACGTTCCTCGCAGTTAAGTTGTTTGCTAACTAAAACAGCTTCGTGTCCGTAATATCCATTGTGAGCATTATATGCTACAAATTGGAGAAGTCCTTCGCTTGTTTCTAAGTTCACAAACATTGCCCCGCCACAATCTAAGTATTCTAATTCTTCAATTTTTTTATTGTTTAAGGCAGTATCTGTAATTGAAATACCGAGTAATTCAGCACCGATAAATTCTTTAGTTTCATCGTTGGTAATTATGCACCCAAAGTTTTCGCAACAACTTTGTCCATCGGAAATACCGATTTTTATAGTTTGTTGGTCGGTTATTATTTGATAACCATCATAGTTGCTCCAACCTTTTTCATCTGTTTTAAAGTTGGTTTCTTCAATTCTTAAAATCTTTTCCATAGTTTATTGTTTTTAGCATTAATTTGCCAACGCACGTTCAGCACAATACTTACAATTATGTTTATGTATCATTTGGACTGAACCTATACTGTTATCCTTGTAAATTATATATTCACAACCTTCGTATTCAATTGTATGTAAACCAAAATTAACTGTACTCCTTTCAGTCTTTGTGATTGTATAGTTTTTCATTTTTTCAGTTGGTTGTTTATTGGTCTCAGTTGGAGTATTTGTTGAGCACCCACCCACAAAAACTAATGCTAACAGCAAGTAAAAAATATGCTTGCTGATTCTGTAACTCGAATTGTTTGTTTTCATAATATTTTGATTTAATGTTAATTGTTTTTGCTACGCTTCGTATTATGTGTTATATACAACGTTATTTGAAATATAAGGTAATGTTTATATACGCTGTTAGGCACAATAAAATTACTGCACCTGTTTATACAATTCAATTTTTACAAATAATATCATTATATGTCTGAACTTCACCTTCATGTTAGCAAGGTTAAGCGTTTCATCAAACCAACCTATTCCAATCATAGGTACTATAAATATTCCTTTTAGTTTCATATCCGTAATTTTTACAGATGCCTAACAAGCAATATAAAACAACTTGTCGTGCATCTAAGTTAATATTTATTTAATTCGTTACTGTATATCATTTTTCAACGGTAGTTTTAGCCGTTTCATATTGCCGACCGTTATATTCAATATTTTTTACCCCTCGCTTTTTCAAATACATCTAACAGCTGAAAATAAGATAAATCCATTAGTTCGTCTTTAAATTCATCAAAAAATTCTTTTTCTTGGTATGATGACCACATATCATATTCCAAATCATCCATATTTTCAGGTTCTTGATTAAATTCATAATCAAACCAATCAATCATTTTTTGTGTAGGTAATTCTATCCCTCTGTATGAAAACGACAGATTACTATTTTCATTCAAATTGGATTTTTTGAATGTATCTATGTATTTTCTCATTTCTTTACTCATAATTTTACCTTTATATATAAATATTCAGAAATAATTTTTAGAACCCCTCCACACAAAAATACTGAATATGGCGTTTTTGCGTTTTCTAATCCTGCACTGCTCATAGCACCATCCTTATACACAAGCGTAAGAAAGGTTCGTATTTCAATCAAACGCCTGTGCGAACTTACCATAATTATTTTTTCTGCCCTCGCACGTCTTTTTCAAGTAAGTCCTCAATGTAATTTTTAAGGTTCTTTTTTGCCTTAACTGCTTTTATTTGTAAATCTTCGAGGATTTCCGCCATTTGCGAAATTCCCAATATGGCATTTTCTTTAAATCATTAATTTTAGCTTTCAACTCTTTGTTTTCATCCGTCAATTCTTTGTTTCGTTTTTCAAAATCTAATACAGCTTCATTGTCTGTATAATACTTACAAGTATATCCGCTAGTAAACATATCTGTCCATCTTTCTTCAATTACTGCAAATTTTGATTCTTCACGGCTTTTTTCAACTTCTTTTTTATAATCTCTTAGCTCGTTGTAATTTTCAAGAGCTAACAATACTGTGTCTTTTTTCATTTTTTGTTAAAATTAAATTGTTAATATTTAGATAATCATCCAATCCACGCTAAAAAGCGATGAATTGTTTTTATTTTTTTGATTGATAATATAAATTAACACCCTGCATTGCTCCACATACGTTGCAATACCCATCTGTCACCACTTCTTTAACCTTGCAGTTATAACACTGCCCTTCAACAGCGAATATAGCAAATAAATTCACTATGTCCTCTGCAAGCCAATAAGGGTTTGGGTCATAATTACCTTCATTATTAAAGTTTTCTGGATTTCTTTTATGCTGTTCTAAAAATTCAGCAAGTTTATCTTCATTAATCATATCTATTATTATTTAATATGTGTAATTCCATAGTTATAAACAAATAAAATTATTCGCACTCCTTTTCCATTTCCAATTGAAGTGTGTAATTCTCATAATCTTCGTTTTCGCTTGCATGAAAACCTGTTATATGCCATCCCGCATCTATCCATTCTTTAGCATAGTTACAACATTCGATGATACTGCTTAAATTTATTGTAGCGTAATTCTCTTTAATAGCCATAATTCCGTAATTTTACTATTCATTTAAATCCATAACATATTTTTCTATCCACTCACCCTTTGTGAGGGTTGAACCGTCTTTTCTGTTCAAATACCCTTACCTCCATAAGCATCCACCATTCTGGGAATGCCTTGTCAGTTCCTGATGTTTTGTGTAATTCTTCTGGTTTCATAATTTTTTATTTAATGATTTAAACCTTAGTGTTTTTTCAACTATTTTAGGCATGATTCAATTTTTTGAATTAACCATATATACCGTTATGCAACATACTCGCTCTCATAGATATGTTGCACTTCTTCCCCAGTTAAATGATATGGGTGTGATTTATCGGGGTAGTATTTCCACAAATAACCGACCCAACTATCATTCATATCTTGCAAATTTTGTATAGGTAATTCGTGCCACCAATCTAATGCACGTTGCATAGGATCAGATATACCCAATTTGGGTGTTGTCTGTTTATCCCACCATTGTTTTTCTTTATTCATTTTATTTATAATTTAAAGTTTGTTGTTATTAATCCGCTACTGCACATAACCTTTTCCGTTATGCTCCATTGCTACATTCGTGCATTTAATGTTATTTAGTTTTAAAACCAATACTTTTTTTAGATTTGCAATAATGTGTAATATTCATCAATTTATCAAAGCAATACTGTTTAATAGAGTCCAATGTATTGCCCTTCAAATCGTTAGCTATAATATTTAGTTCTGTTTCAGTTAAAATATTTCCTAATATTGGCGTAATTATATTCAAAATGTCAGTTTTAATCTGCATTCCTTCAATATTTAAGCAATACTTGAACCTACTTGGTCGTTCGCTCATTGCTTTAGGTATTTTATCTAAATAATTAGTTGCAGCAAAAAATATACAATTGCTAATACTCATATTCCCATCTATAACTGTTTTCAAAAACGCTTCATTTTCTTGCATTTGTTGGTCAAATTCATCAAATACAATAATTATTGGGTTGTTTTGTATTCTTCGTATTCCTTGTATAAACGCCCAGCATTCTGTTATTTGCGGCTTCTTATAAAGAATATGAAATACTATTGCATCTTGTTCATTTACTGCCTTATTGCAATAATACTTTATAATGGTACTTTTGCCAGTTCCTTCAATTCCATACAACAATATCCCTAATTTGTGGCAAAAGCCTAAACTCTCTATTTTATTTAAAACTTCTTTGTTAAAAAAGGAATCAAAAACCATATCTATTTTTTCCTTATCTGAAAAATTGTGCGTTTTTGGGGTTTCAAAATCGCTATCAGTTTTTAATGTAACAATATTTTGTGGGTATTCCAAATAAGTTATTTTATATGACCCAGCATCTAATTTATTGGATGATTTTATTGTTTCATATTGGGTAAAATTAATATCCCCATTTTCTAAATATGCAAAACTTTTTAAATCTGATGTCTTCATTTTAATTTAATTTTTAAATGTTTGCAATTATCTATTTTGAATTTTATTTTT
>PWLF01000297.1 GCA_003559475.1 Bacteroidales bacterium | reverse complement strand
TTATTAGTTCTGTGGCTTTCTTCTTTCAAAAAACAAAAAAGAAAACCGGGTTAAACAATTTATTTAATTACATTAAAAATTTTAGAGGTGCAAAATTAGAAAAAAACTAGCAAACAACAAATATTATAATATGTTTTTCTGATAAAAAATGAGGTATTTATAATTATAATACTATTTTTTTAATTATTAGCATATAAATTTAGCAAAATATTACTGAGGAATATCAAAAGAAAAGTTAATATTAATTTATATAAAAAGACTATTTTACACAGTAAAAGCAAGAATTGGCTTATAGCTATAAGTTTAATACTATTCTATAAAAAAATTTGAATAATAAAAAACCAGATCCTTTCATATTATATAAGGTCTAATATGAAAGGGTCTGATTTGTTCAAAAAATTATGCTTGAGCTGTAGGTCCACCCATATTCATAGGTAATCCTCCACCCGGCTGTTCGATATCTTTAATTTGTCCATGTCTTGCTTCAAACTTCTCGATATTGTCTTTTAAAGCCTTCATTAGTCTTTTTGCATGCTGCGGAGTCATAATTATTCTAGATTTAACTTTTGCTTTAGGAACTCCAGGCATTAATCTGACAAAATCTAAAACAAATTCAGTATTTGAATGAGTAATTATAGCAAGGTTAGAATAAGTTCCTTGAGAAACCTCTTCTCCAAGTTCAACATTAAACTTCTTATTTTGATTTTTATTTTCTTTTTCAGACATAGTATTTAAGAAATTATTTTAATTAGAATTAAAAAATATTAATACTGATTTAGCATTTCATAAATTGGATTATTTTTCTTCCACTTCATTTTGTTCCTTGCTTTTCTCTTTACTCTTATCCTTTTTAGCTTCAATCATAGTATTATAATCATCCATAGAGCCTACAATAATATCTTCATAATCTCTTAGACCGGTACCTGCAGGTATTTTATGCCCAACTATAACATTTTCTTTGAGTCCTGTCAATCTATCTACTTTAGCATTTACCGCCGCATCTGTAAGAACTTTCGTAGTTTCCTGGAAGGAAGCAGCAGAAATAAAACTCTTAGTTTGCAAAGATGCTTTAGTAATTCCCTGTAGTTGCTGTCGGGCTGTTGCACCTTTAGCATCTCTGGCAACTATAAGTTTCTTGTCTCTACGCTTAAGATAAGAATTCTCATCCCTTAATTTTCTTGCAGTAATAATTTGACCTGCTCTCAAAGTGGAATCTCCAGAATCTTCAACTACCCTCTTACCAAAAATATTATCATTTTCTTCCATGAAATCTATTCTATTAACAATTTCATTTTCAAGAAATTTAGTGTCACCGGGGTCATCGATTGTTACTTTACGCATCATTTGCCTAACGATAACTTCAAAATGCTTATCATTAATTTTAACACCTTGCATTCTATAAACTTCCTGTATTTCATTCACGATGTACTCCTGAACTGCTGTAGGTCCTTTAATTGCAAGAATATCGGCAGGAGTTATTGGCCCTTCAGATAAAGGGGTTCCTGCTTTAACGTAATCATTTTCTTGCGCGAGAATTTGTTTTGATAATGGAATAAGATATTTCTTTTCCTCTCCTGTTTTAGATGTTATAACAACTTCTCTATTTCCTCGCTTGATTTTCTTTCCAAAGGAGACTATCCCATCAATTTCACTAACTACAGATGGATCTGAAGGGTTTCTTGCTTCAAATAATTCAGTAATTCTAGGCAAACCACCAGTTATATCACCAGATTTACCAATTGCTCTTGGGATCTTGGCAATTATTACACCTGCATCAATTTTTTTATTATCTTCATGCGTTACGTGAGCTCCAACAGGCATATCATAATTTTTAATAATTTCACCTGATTCGTCAACAATACTTACAGAAGGATTTTTCTTCTTATCTTTAGAGTCAATAATAACTTTTTCGTAAAACCCTGTCTGGTCGTCAGAATCTGTTCTATATGTAACCCCTTCTACCATATTATTGAATTTGATTTTCCCGGATTTTTCCGAAACAATAACAGCATTATAAGGGTCCCACTCACATATTAAATCTCCGGTTTTGACTTCTTGCCCATGTTTAAAATAAAGAAATGCCCCATAAGGAATATTTTGTGTTGTAAGAATCATTTTTGTTTTTGGATCAATTATTCTCATTTCTCCCGATCTTCCAATAACAACAGAATGTTTTACCGCATCTTTACCCTTAGCAGGGACTTCTCTTAGTTCATCTATTTCTAATACACCATTATATTTAGCGTTAATTTTTGATGCTGTAGCAATATTAGACGCAGTACCACCAACATGAAATGTTCTAAGTGTCAACTGAGTACCCGGCTCTCCAATAGATTGAGCAGCTATAACACCTATAGACTCTCCTTTTTGGACAATTTGACCTGTAGCCAGATTACGGCCATAACATTTAGCACAAACTCCTTGTTTAGATTCGCAAGTAAGAACTGACCTTATTTCAACTGCCTCAATTGGAGAATCTTCAATTATCTTGCTAACATCTTCATTTAATTCTTCACCTGCTTTAATAATCAAGTCACCACTAGTTGGATGATAAATATCATTAAGGCTAGTACGTCCTAAAATTCTTTCATATAATGTTTCTACCGTTTCTTCATTGTTCTTAATTGCCGTTGCTGTTAAGCCTCTTAAAGTACCACAATCACTTTCATTAACAATAACATCTTGTGACACATCAACCAATCTTCTTGTCAGATAACCGGCATCAGCTGTTTTAAGTGCTGTATCGGCCAATCCTTTACGAGCACCATGAGTTGATATAAAATACTCAAGAACAGATAATCCTTCTTTAAAATTTGACAAAATCGGATTTTCAATAATCTCTCCTCCTTTAGCACCGGATTTTTGAGGTTTAGCCATCAATCCACGCATTCCTGACAGCTGTCTAATCTGTTCCTTTGAACCCCTTGCTCCAGAATCAAGCATCATAAAAACAGGATTAAAGCCATCTCTATCCGAAGTAGTTTTATCTATTAAGACTTTGGTTAGTTTTGCATTTGTGTGCGTCCATACATCAATAATTTGGTTATATCTTTCATTATTGGTAATAAAACCAATATTATAATTTTCACGCACTTCTTTAACTTGTTCATTAGCTTCTTCTATCAAAATTCTTTTTTCTTCCGGAACAATAATATCTCCTAAATTAAAAGACAATCCACCTCTAAACGCCATTTTAAATCCCATATCTTTAATATCATCTAAAAACTGGGCTGTTTTTTGAATACCGGTAACTTTAAGAACTCCACCAATAATATCTCTCAATGACTTTTTTGTAACCAATTCATTTATATATCCGTATTCTTCCGGAACTATTTGATTAAAAAATACTTTACCTACGGATGTTTCGATTATTTTACTAACAAGCTTACCTTTTTCTTTAACATTTACTTTTACCTTAATGATAGCATGAAGATCAACGGCCCCTTCATTATAAGCGATTATAACTTCCTCCGGTCCGTAAAAAGTAAGGCCTTCTCCTTTTACAGGATTTTCTTTTGTTCCTTTTCTTGATTTGGTTATATAGTATAAACCAAGAACCATATCTTGCGATGGAACGGTTATAGGGGCACCATTCGCCGGATTAAGAACATTATGAGAAGACAACATTAATAATTGTGCTTCCAATATCGCTGCATTTCCAAGCGGGACATGAACAGCCATTTGGTCTCCATCAAAATCGGCGTTAAAAGCTGTACAAGATAACGGGTGCAACTGTATTGCTTTTCCTTCAATTAATTTAGGCTGAAAAGCCTGAATCCCTAGACGGTGAAGAGTTGGAGCTCTGTTTAATAACACAGGGTGTCCTTTAAGAACATTCTCTAATATTTCCCAAACTACAGGATCTTTTCTGTCAACAATCTTCTTTGCTGATTTAACAGTTTTAACAATCCCTCTTTCAAGCATTTTCCTAATAATAAAAGGCTTAAAAAGTTCGGAAGCCATTTCCTTAGGAATTCCACACTCATGCATTTTCAATTCCGGTCCTACAACAATAACTGAACGAGCAGAATAATCAACTCTTTTACCAAGTAAATTTTGTCTAAATCTACCTTGTTTTCCTTTTAAGCTGTCGCTAAGCGACTTTAATGGTCTATTTGATTCTGTTTTAACAGCATTTGTTTTTCTAGAGTTATCAAATAATGAATCAACAGCTTCTTGCAACATCCGCTTTTCATTACGCAAAATCACATCAGGAGCTTTTATTTCTATAAGCCTTTTCAGACGATTGTTTCTAATAATAACCCTACGATATAGGTCATTAAGATCACTTGTAGCAAATCTTCCTCCATCAAGTGGCACTAACGGTCTTAGTTCAGGTGGAATAACAGGCACAATATCAACTATCATCCACTCAGGGTTATTTTCCATTCTTCCTTTAGCTTCTCTGAATGCTTCTACTACTTGCAATCGTTTTAAAGCATCTGCTTTACGTTGTTGCGAAGTTTCTGTATTAGCTTTATGCCTTAAATCATAAGATAATTGATCAAGATCAAGATTCATCAACAGCTCTTTTAGACCTTCCGCCCCCATTTTGGCGATAAATTTTTCAGGATCATCATCTTCTAAATGCTGATTATCCTTAGGAAGAGATTCCAGAACATCGAAATACTCTTCTTCCGTCAAGAAATCAAGAATTTCAAGTTCTCCTGATTTAACACCCGGATTAATTACTACATACCTTTCATAATAAATAATCTGATCAAGTTTTTTCGAGGGCAAACCTAAAAGATATCCGATTTTATTTGGTAATGAGCGGAAAAACCATATATGAGCAACAGGTACAACCAGCTTAATATGGCCCATTCTTTCTCTTCTAACTTTTTTTTCTGTAACTTCTACTCCGCATCTATCACAAACAATGCCTTTATATCTGATTCTTTTGTATTTACCACAATGGCATTCCCAATCTTTTACCGGGCCGAATATTCTTTCACAAAACAAGCCATCTCTTTCAGGCTTATAAGTTCTATAGTTTATTGTTTCCGGTTTTAAAACCTCCCCATAAGATCTTTCCAATACAGATTCAGGAGAAGCAAGACTAATTGTAATTCTTGAAAAATCGCTTTTGACATTATTTTCTTTTCTAAAAGCCATATATTTGAAGTGTTATAGATGATAAAATAATAATCTTTTTTTAAAAGAGTTATAAATAACTCGACTTTGTAAAACCTTTATTGCATAAAAGCATTAATGCTTTTTGTTGCTAATATCTATATTTTAACTTAATCAAAAGATAAGTTTAAGCATAGACCTCTAAGTTCATGCACAAGCACATTAAATGACTCAGGCACACCAGGTGCAGGCATATTTTCTCCTTTAACTATGACCTCATAAGCTTTCGCTCTTCCCTGCACATCATCCGATTTAACTGTAAGGATTTCCTGCAATATGTTAGCTGCACCGAATGCTTCCAGCGCCCATACCTCCATTTCTCCAAATCTTTGTCCACCAAACTGTGCTTTACCACCTAATGGTTGTTGTGTAATCAAAGAATAAGGGCCTATTGATCTGGCATGCATTTTATCATCGATCATATGACCCAGCTTCAGCATATATATAATTCCAACTGTTGCAGGCTGATCAAACCTTTCCCCGGTCTCACCGTTATACAAATAAGTTCTACCATTTTCAGGCAAACCGGCTTTATCCATATACTCTTTTATATCGTCCAATTTAGCGCCGTCAAAAATTGGTGTAGAGAATTTTACACCTAATTTTTCACCTGCCCAACCTAAAACAGTTTCATAAATCTGTCCCAAATTCATCCTTGAAGGAACTCCCAGAGGATTTAATACGATATCAACAGGCGTACCATCTTCTAAAAATGGCATATCTTCTTGACGAACAATATTTGCCACTACCCCTTTATTACCATGCCTTCCAGCCATCTTATCTCCTTCTTTAAGCTTACGTTTTTTGGCAATATATACTTTTGCAAGCTGAACTATTCCGGCAGGCAATTCATCTCCAACTGTTGATGTAAATTTTTTCCTATTAAATGTTCCTAAGTAATCCTTATATTTAATTGAAAAATTATGTACTAACTGTTTAATAAGTTGATTTTTTGATTTATCTGTAGTCCAGTTATTTGGATTAACTGTACTATAATCAATATTTTGTAGAATTTTTTTATTAAACTTAGTTCCTCTGGATACAACATCCTCTTTAAGAGAATTAGTAACACCTTGAGACGTTTTTCCATCAACTAAAATCAATAATTTCTCAATTAGCTTTTCCTTAAGTTTAATAACCTGACTATTAAAATCCTCTTCAAGTTTTTCAATTATTATCTTTTCTTTAGTTTTAGCTGATTTATCTTTAACCACTCTTGAAAAGAGTTTTTTATCAATAACAACACCTTTCGTTGAGGGAGGTGCTTTTAATGAAGCATCTTTTACATCTCCTGCTTTATCACCAAAAATTGCTCTCAACAATTTCTCCTCCGGCGTTGGATCGGTTTCTCCTTTTGGTGTAATCTTACCGATGAGGATATCTCCTTCATCAACATTAGCTCCAATTCTAACAAGACCATACTCATCAAGGTCTTTAATAGCTTCAGCACTAACATTTGGGATATCGCTAGTAAGTTCTTCCACACCTCTTTTTGTATCTCTAACATCCAATGAATACTCTTCAATATGTATTGAGGTAAACAAATCTTCTCTAACTACTCTATCCGAAACAACAATAGCATCCTCAAAGTTATATCCTTTCCAAGGCATAAAAGCAACTTTCAGGTTTCTACCAAGAGCTAATTCTCCATTACTTGTAGCATAACCTTCACAAAGCAATTCGCCGAATTTTACCTTTTGTCCTTTTCTAACTGTTGGTTTAAGATTTACGCAGGTATTTTGATTAGTCTTTGCAAACTTTGTTAATTTATATGTTTTCACATCGTCTTCAAAGCTTACAAGTTTTTCATTATTATTTCTCTCATAACGAATGACTATCTCATCTGAATCAACATATTCAACGACACCGTCATTTTCAGCATGCAATAGTACTCTAGAATCATTAGCCACTCTTTTTTCCAAGCCTGTACCAACAATAGGTTCTTCCGGACTTACTAAAGGTACTGCCTGTCTCATCATGTTACTTCCCATTAGAGCTCTATTGGCATCATCATGCTCTAAAAACGGGATTAGAGATGCAGCAATAGAAGTAATTTGATTAGGAGCAACATCCATAAGGTCAATATTCTCAGGTTCAGTGATTGGGTAATCAGCCATATACCTGACCTTTATTAAATCATCTTTAAAACTTCCATCTTCTTTAAAAGGAACATTTGCCTGGCTGATTATTTTATCCTCTTCTTGCTCAGCAGATAAATAAACAGGTTGTTTATTAAAATCCACTTTCCCATTTTCAACCTCATAATAAGGAGTTTCTATAAATCCAAGTTCATTAACTTTAGCATAAACACAAAGAGATGATATAAGACCAATATTGGGACCTTCTGGTGTTTCTATTGTACATAATCTTCCATAATGTGTAAAATGGACGTCCCTGACCTCAAATCCTGCTCTTTCACGAGAAAGACCTCCAGGCCCGAGAGCAGACATTCTTCTTTTATGAGTTAACTCAGCTAAAGGATTTGTTTGATCCATAAACTGAGAAAGTTGGTTTGTGCCAAAAAATGAGTTTATAACTGAAGACAGGGCTTTTGCGTTAATTAAGTCAATAGGTGCAAAAACTTCATTGTCTCTTACGTTCATTCTTTCGCGAATTGTTCTTGCCATTCTGGCAAGTCCAACACCGAACTGAGTATATAATTGCTCTCCAACTGTACGAACACGCCTATTACTCAGGTGATCAATATCATCAACATCCGCTTTAGAATTAACAAGTTCTATCAATTGTTTTACAATATGAATAATATCTTCCTTTGTTAAAACCTTAACATCCATTGGAGTGTTAAGATTCAATTTTTTATTTATTCTATAGCGTCCTACATCTCCCAAGTCATATCGTTTATCGGAAAAGAAGAGCTTTTCTATCATACTCCTTGCTGTTTCATCATCAGGAGGATCGGTATTTCTGAGCAATCTATAAATAAATTCGACTGCTTCTTTTTCAGAATTAGTAGTATCTTTTTGAAGAGTATTATATATTAAAGCATAATCCGTAAGATTAACTCCTTCTTTATGCAAAATTATAGTTTTTACATCTGCTTCAAGTATTTGTTCTATATGTTCATCTTCTAGAAGAGTTTCCCTATCAATAATAACCTCTGTTCTTTCAATAGAAACTACTTCACCGGTATCTTCATCAACAAAATCTTCTACCCATGATCTTAAAACTCTGGCAGCTAATTTTCTTCCAATACATTTTTTTAAAGTTGTTTTATTAACTTTTATTTCGTCTGCAAGATCAAAAATTTCAAGGATTTGCTTGTCGCTTTCAAACCCGACAGCTCTAAGTAGAGTTGTTACAGGTAATTTCTTTTTTCTATCAATATATGCGTACATGACATTATTAATATCAGTAGCAAATTCTATCCATGATCCTTTAAAAGGGATAATTCTTGCGCTATACAACTGAGTTCCATTAGCATGAAGGCTAGTCCCAAAGAAAACCCCAGGGGATCTATGTAATTGAGACACAACTACTCTTTCTGCTCCATTTATCACAAATGTTCCACGAGGAGTCATATAAGGTATCATTCCAAGATAAACATCCTGAATAATTGTCTCAAAATCTTCATGTTCCGGGTCTGTACAATATAGTTTAAGTTTGGCTTTAAGGGGTACGCTATAAGATAAACCTCTCTCAAGGCACTCCTCTATAGAATATTTCGGAGGATCGATAAAATAGTCCAGAAATTCTAACACAAAATTATTTCTTGTATCAGAAATTGGAAAATTTTCGCTAAATACTTTAAATAAACCTTCATTTTTTCGATTTTCGGGAGTAGTCTCCAGTTGGAAAAAATCTTGAAATGATTTTAATTGTACATCAAGAAAATCCGGGTAATCAAAATGATATCCGGTTTTTGAAAAATTTATTCTATCTTTTTTATCTTTATTAATAGTTGCAGTCAAGGTATTTAAAAATTTATGGTTAACAAATAAAAAATAATAACCAAACACTTAGAATAAGACCAAACAAGATCAAACCTCTTCATCTAGTTAATTGAGAAGTTTAATCTTGTTTGTTAAGCCAACAGTTAGCCTTATTTAACTTCAACCTCAGCTCCTGCTTCTTCCAATTGTTTTTTAAGTGAATCAGCTTCATCTTTTGTAACTCCTTCTTTTATTTCTTTAGGAGCTGAATCAACTAGTTCTTTAGCTTCTTTAAGTCCCAAGCTAGTTAGTTCTTTAACTAATTTAACAACTGCAAGTTTAGAACCTCCCGGGCTTTTAAGAATTACGTCAAATTCGGTTTTTGCTTCTTCTTCAGCGCCTGAATCACCTTGTCCTGCTGCTGCTACTGCAACGGGAGCTGCAGCTGCCGGTTCTATACTATATTCTTCTTTAAGAATCTCTGCTAATTCATTTACTTCTTTAACTGATAAATTTACTAGCTGTTCTGCGAATGATTTTAAGTCTGCCATTTTTTTTATATTTTTTTAAACGATTTATATTTATTTTATCCAATTAATATTTAAATAATTATTCAATATTTTAATACCCTATAATTTTATTTTTCTTCTTTTTTAGAAAGCGTTTCAATAATCCCTGACAATTTACCTCCTCCGGATTTTAATCCTGAGATAACATTCTTTGCCGGAGATTGTAACAGTGATATTAAATCTCCAATTAGCTCTTCTTTAGATTTTATGTTAATTAATGCCTCAAGATTATTTTCTCCGATGTAGCATTCTTCTGCAACAAATGCAGCTTTAAGGATTGGTTTTTCGCTTTTATTAGTTTTTCTAAACTCTTTTATTAACTTAGCAGGAACATTTCCTGTATCAGAAAACATAATAGATGTAGGCCCTTTTAATGTATCATAAAATGGTTCTAGGTCCTTATCAACTTTTTCCATTGCTTTTTTCAGAAGTGTGTTTTTAACAACATGCATTGAAACATTTCTTTTAAAACACAATCCTCTGAGTTTATTAACTGTAGCAACATTTAACTCAGAAGTATCAGTTAAGTAAAATATACTATTTTCCGTCAACTTCTCAGCCAAATTTTCAATTACTTGTTTTTTATCTTCCCTTTTCATAAATTTTTCAAATCTTTTTTTATGCAAAAAACATTTTTGCATTAAATTTATTTATTAAGTAACAGATTTTGTATCAATTTTTAAACTTGGCCCCATTGTGCTAGAAATGTATGCACTTCTCATATACGTTCCTTTAGCCGAAGCCGGTTTTAATTTAATAATTGTTTGAAGCACTTCTTTTGCATTGTCAGCAATTTTTTCTTTTTCAAAAGAAACTTTACCTACAGATGCATGTATTATGCCATATTTATCGACTTTAAAGTCAATTTTCCCTGCTTTAATATCCTTAACAGCTTTTTCAATTTCCATTGTTACTGTACCGGTTTTTGGGTTAGGCATTAATCCTCTAGGTCCAAGCACTTTTCCTAATGGACCTACTTTAGGCATAACACTAGGCATAGTAATTACAACATCAAAATCAGTCCACCCATTTTTAATTTTTTCGACATAATCATCCAATCCAATGTAATCAGCTCCCCCTGCCTTAGCCTCTTCTTCTTTATCCGGTGTACATAAAACCAAAACTTTTACAGATTTACCTGTTCCATGAGGTAATGTAACAACACCTCTTACCATTTGGTTAGCTTTTCTAGGATCAACACCCAAACGTACAGCCAAATCAACTGATTCGTCAAACTTTGGAAAACTATTCTTTTTAATTAATTCAGCAGCTTCTTTTAATGGATAAGCTATGCTTCTGTCAATATCACCTAAAACCTTTTTTCTATTTTTTGATAATTTCGCCATTTTACTAAATGCGTTAATAATTTTTTACTAAATGAACATTTGAACAAATACTTCTAAGCACAAATAAAAAATACATTAAAAAGGGGCATTTCCTTTAACCTTAACGCCCATACTTCTAGCTGTACCTGCGACCATACGCATTGCTGACTCAACAGTAAAGCAATTAAGGTCACTCATTTTATCTTCAGCTATCGTTTTTATTTGATCCCATGAAATTGTTCCAACTTTATCACGGTTTGGCTCTGCTGATCCAGATTTAAGTTTTATTGCTTCTAATATTTGAATAGAAGCGGGAGAAGTCTTTATAATAAACTTAAAAGACTTATCCTTAAAAACTGTAATTTCAACAGGAATTACTTTCCCTGCTTTATCCTGTGTTCTGGCATTAAACTGCTTGCAGAACTCCATGATATTAACACCTTTAGCACCTAAAGCAGGTCCAACCGGTGGTGATGGGTTCGCAGCTCCACCTTTGATTTGTAATTTAATTAATCCACTTACTTCTTTTGCCATCTTGTTATTTGATTTAAAAATTATTGATAGCTATATTTCAATAACATATTTTTACTAACTTATAATTATTCCTTTTCAACTTGCATAAAGCTAAGCTCAAGAGGAGTTTTTCTTCCAAAAATCTTGACCATAACTTTAAGTTTTTTCTTCTCTTCATTAATTTCCTCAATAACTCCAGAAAAACTATTAAAAGGTCCATCTGTAACTTTAACAGTTTCTCCAACAATAAAAGGAACATTAATTTCCTCATCTTTTTCTGAAAGTTCATCAACTTTTCCTAGTATTCTGTTAACTTCTGCCTGTCTTAATGGAACAGGTTCGCTTTTAGAACCTAAAAAGCCCAATACTCCGGGAACATTTTTAATTATATGAGGAACTTCTCCAACTAAAACTGCTTCAATAAGCACATAACCCGGGAAATAATTTCTTTCCGCACTAATTTTTTTTCCCTTTCTTATTTGATAAACTCTTTCAGTAGGAATAAGTATTTGCGAAACGTAATCCTCTATCTTAAGGCGCTTAATTTCACTCTCAAGATAATTTTTCACTTTCTTCTCACTGCCACTAATAGCCTTGATAACATACCATTTTTTAACTTGTTGTTCGCTCATACAAATAAAATCAGATTCTAGTTGCTTTTGTTATTGAAATTATTGCAACTTTTAAAAATTAATAATAATCAGTTCCTATAATCATATTTTAAAGCATTTATAAAATTTTAACTATAAAAATAAATTTTACAGAAAAACTTCATAAAACTCTTGCAATACAGTACTAAAAGAGATATCCATCAAATAAACAATCATAGCGATTATAAGGGAAGCAATGGATACAACTGTAGCACTATTTTGTAGGTCACTCCATGTCGGCCAAGAAACCTTATTGTTTAGTTCGTCATAAGTTTCTATGAAATAGGCTCTGATTTTCTTCATATTACATTAATTGATTTAAATTATACTGCAGGGGCGGAAGGACTCGAACCCTCAACCAACGGTTTTGGAGACCGCTACTCTACCAGTTGAGCTACACACCTTGAATTTATTTTTTTAATAAAACTAAGCCTTTTACATATATTAGTATTCGGTTAGTTTTAAAAATAAAAACTACTCAGTTATTTCCGTTACCTGACCTGCTCCAACTGTTCTTCCACCTTCACGAATAGCAAATCTTAAACCTTTATTCATTGCAATTTCGCTAATCAACTCTACTGTAATTGTAACATTATCTCCGGGCATAATCATTTCAACTCCATCAGGTAGGAAAATTTCTCCTGTAACATCTGTTGTTCTGAAAAAGAATTGTGGACGATATCTATTATGAAATGGTGTATGTCTTCCACCTTCTTCTTTTTTCAAAATATAAACTTCACCTTTAAACTTTTTGTGTGGAGTAACTGAACCTGGTTTAGCAACTACCATACCTCTGGTAATAGCTTTCTTATCTACACCTCTTAGAAGTAGCCCAACATTATCTCCGGCTTCTCCGCGATCAAGAATTTTACGGAACATTTCTACCCCTGTAACAACCGATTTCATTTTTTCAGCACCCATTCCAATTATATCTACCGGATCATTTGAGTTAATAACACCAGTTTCAATTCTACCTGTAGCAACTGTTCCACGTCCTGTGATAGAGAAAACATCTTCTACCGGCATAAGAAAATCCTTATCAACGTCTCTCTCAGGTATTGGAATCCATTCATCAACAGCTTTCATAAGCTCCATTATTTTCTCAACCCACTTTTCCTCGCCATTAAGGCCACCTAAAGCAGATCCTTTAATAATTGGAACATTATCACCATCAAAGTCATAAAAAGACAGCAATTCTCTTATTTCCATCTCAACCAATTCAAGAAGTTCTTCATCATCAACAAGGTCAACTTTATTCATAAAGACGACAATTTGAGGAACTCCAACCTGGCGAGCAAGTAGGATATGCTCTCTAGTTTGAGGCATAGGGCCGTCTGATGCATCAACTACAAGAATAGAGCCATCCATTTGAGCAGCACCTGTTACCATATTTTTAACATAGTCAGCGTGTCCGGGACAATCAACATGTGCATAGTGTCTGTTTTCCGTTTGATATTCAACGTGAGAAGAGTTGATAGTAATCCCTCTTTCTTTTTCTTCAGGAGCATTGTCGATTGAATCAAAGCTTCTAATCTCTGATAATCCTTTGTCTGCTAAGGTTTTAGTGATCGCAGCGGTGAGCGTTGTTTTACCATGGTCAACATGACCAATAGTCCCAACGTTCACATGCGGCTTAGTTCTTTCAAATTTTTCTTTTGCCATATCTAATTGTGAGTTTTAAAATTATTTAAAAAATTACGTTTCAAAAACAATTTAATTTTACGAGCCGATGACGGGAATTGAACCCGTGGCCTCTTCCTTACCAAGGAAACGCTCTACCCCTGAGCTACATCGGCAAGACGTTGAGCGGAAAACGGGACTCGAACCCGCCACCTACAGCTTGGAAGGCTGTCGCTCTACCAGATGAGCTATTTCCGCAATTAACTAATATTAGTTTAGTGGGGGGAGAAGGATTCGAACCTCCGAAGGCTTAGCCAACAGATTTACAGTCTGCCCCATTTGACCGCTCTGGAATCCCCCCAATATATTACTATATTAATATTTTTGTCATTTTTTTAAAGAACGAGCCGATGGAGGGATTCGAACCCCCGACCGGCTGATTACAAATCAGCTGCTCTGGCCAACTGAGCTACATCGGCAAATTTTTTAATCACTCTTTTAATACATGTTTATTGATTTTATAATCAACCCAACTATATTAAAAAGGTTTGCAAAGATACAAAAAAAATAAAAAAAACAACTTATAATTTAATATTTTTTACTTTTTTATAATTAATTTGAACTGAGTTTCATTTCGTTATCATAATCAAAACAAAACTAATATGCTAAAAAACAGCCGATTAACATCATATTTTGTTTTGGTTATTACTATATCTTTGCACAAAAATGATTTTATATTTTTTTAACATAAAAAGAATCTTTATTTTAAAGAAAGACGGAATTAACTTTAGTTAATTTATAACTCAAATTATGTTACTTTTAAAATATATTTGAGAACTTTTTGTAATTATATTCCTTTAATTTTTTCTTTTCTTTTTATCAATTGTTTTCTCAAAGCATTAACAGCTTGATCAATTGCTTCTTCAAAGCTTTTAGCTTGTTTTTTTGCAAAAAGATCTTTCCCGGGAACAATTACTTTAATTTCAGCAATTTTGTTATTCTCTTCCGAAATCTGCTCTGCTTTTAATGTCACATCACTTTCAATAATTCCATCAAAAAAACTTGTAAGCTTTCCTACTTTTTCTCTAGTAAAATCTTCTAAATTATCTTCAGCTTTAAAATTCAATGAACTAATGTTTATTTTCATTTTTAGACCTCCTAATATTATTTATGCTCGGGGATGAGCTTGTTTATATATTTTTTTTAGTTTTTCAATAGTATTATGAGTATATACCTGAGTTGCCGACAAATTTTCATGACCTAATAATTCTTTTATTGAATTTAATTCAGCTCCGTTATTTAACAAATGAGTTGCAAAGGTATGCCTTAATACATGAGGATGCTTTTTATCAAAAGTTGTTATCTGGCTTAAATACTTATATACTACTCTATATGCAAATTCAGGATAGAGCTTTTTACCTTCATCTGTAACAATCAAATAATCGCTTGGGTCAATCGAAAATTTTTCTTTTTTCTTATTAATATACTCTGTTATTGAATTTACGCATGATGGAATTAAAGGTATAGTTCTTTTTTTATTGCCTTTCCCTGAAACAACTATTGAATTCTGTCTGCTATCAATATCAGAATGCTTTAAATTAATAAGTTCACTTCTTCTAATTCCGGTTGAATAAAAAACTTCTATTATTAATTTATCCCTTATTCCCGAAAAATCATTGGTAAATTCAACTTTTTCAAAGAGCGTATTTATATCTTTTAAATTAATAAATTTTGGTAAAGTTTTACTAAATGATGGTTTTACAATTTTTTCAACAGGGTTTATTTTAATATAAGAATTTTTTGTTAGATAATTATAAAATGATTGAAGAGATGAAATTTTTCTGTTTACAGATCTTGTAGATATTCCTTTCTCTAATAAATCAATCATCCAACTCTTTATTTGATTAGTTTTTGCTTCTCTTATATTTACCTCATATTGCTTGGATAAAAAATAATCAAATTGATCTAAATCATTCCTGTATGAAATAATTGTATTATTTGAATAACCTCTATTAGAAGCTAAATATTGAAGAAATTTATCTTTTATACTCATATTAACTCTTAAAAGAAAAAATATTCTTAAAAAAAACACCTAAATTATTATACAATGAGTATCTAAAAGCTTGAATATATTAAATATTAAAAGAGTTAACTTGTTTATAAGTTTTCTTTTTCTTTTAACTTTTGAACATATATAGCCTTAAGTTTTTCTTCACGTTTTTTTACAGAGGGTTTTGTATACTTCTGTCTTTCACGTACTTCTCTTAAAGTTCCGGTTTTCTCAAATTTTCTCTTTAACTTTTTAAGCGCACGATCTACGTTTTCGCCTTCTTTTAATGGTACTATAATCATAAAAACACCAAATATAAGTTTAAAACAATTAATAACTTCGATTAAATCTAAAAGGCTAATAATTCCTTTATAGAAAATAGTGTGCAAAGATAATAATATCTTTTTAGAAAAAAAAATGATATTTTATTTTACAGCAATTCAGGAAAAACATTTTTATACGGCGTCTTCTGAAGGTATTGAAAATAAAGGCAATAGAATAACACCACGAGTATTTTTAGCTACCGTGAAAAAAAATTTTTCCAATGTGTT
>PWLF01000213.1 GCA_003559475.1 Bacteroidales bacterium | reverse complement strand
CCCGAAATTTAAACAAGCCTACTTGTTAAACCCCGAAAGTTGAATAAACAGGTCTTTTTTCAGTAGCCTAAACCCCGGAAAACAGGTTTTAAAACCCACCCGGCACCAAATCCAGCTTATTGATACTCTCATTCACATACTCCAGATTTTCGTGGACGTTGAGCACTTCCTGGTAGTCCCATAATTTGAGCTTATCCCGCAGACCGGTCACTCCCTCAGCGTGCCCTCTGATTTTCTCAAGTTGTTCTTTGTCGGAGACGGCTACGACACCCTGTACAGCCGGGTTATTTAGTGATTTAAGTAGGTTTACGATCAGACTGTCGATACTCCCTTTAGTCTGGACTTCAAACACATAAATAACACGGCCCATGTTACCAATTGTCGATTCCCATACCGTATCTACCTTCGAACCGGCGGCTACTTTGCGTTCAATATTGGCTTCAAAACCGAGCCATTGACCAATATTCCGGATTTTATCCCGAACATCGTTATGAATAAATTCATCCGGGTCTTCTTGAATGGTCTCTTCTTCTTTCTTTTTTGTTTTTTTGCCGCTGCCGGACAGAGTTTCTTCTACCTGAAGTTCATCCCAGATAAAATAATCTACCATTAGTAACGAATCATCCTCAAAACCTGCATTTATCAGCTCTTTTGATATCTCTTTACCGATGTCACACAGTTCTTTGTATTTCTTTCCATCTAACTGATAGTCGTACCGTGGAAGATCATCCACACCCAGGTATTCCAATGCCATTTTAGCCCGGCGATTCCAGATCAAGTATTTGTCTGGATGTGTTTTGGAAAGAATTTCACTGATCATGGCAGGCCCCATACCTTTCACGTTTTTTCTGAACCGATCCCATCTTAATTCAATCGCTTCGTCAGACCAAAGCAAATGTACCATTTCCTTCTTTAAATCTTCCAGGCCATTGTCATCAATCAGTTTATCTACCACGTACTGTTTATTTCCCCAAATCAGCATAGCCCATAGTGGTGAGATATATTCATACAGCCCCTGTTCGTCCATTTCCAGCATCTTCTCTCTATTAAAATCACGGTAAAGCTGAACATGCTCATCCCGTTCCTGCATATCCTTTCGGTATTTCTCAGGCTGGTTGGTTCTTCGTTCTTTGTATGTCTGAATGTGATTCTGGAGGAGGGATTTGTTCATAAAAAATTATTTATTTAAATCATCAATGGAATTAGCATAATTAATGTGACCTTTAACTCTCTCCAGATCCTCATCTTCTATACGATCATTTTCTAAAAGGTGCTTATATGCACGAATTTTATTTCTATATCCTTTTGTTAATCTGGGCTTTTCAGTATGCACTAATAAACCATGAACTTTTAATCTATGCGGTAATTTTGCTAAGTGTTCTTTGTCTTCTGCAATGTTCCAACCGGAATCATTTATAAGTCTTTTGACATCTTCTGCTAAACCTGAAGGTGGTTTTCCTTGACCTGAAAAAGTAATATCATCAGCATACCGGGATACTCTAACCCCATATTTTTCTGATATAGAATATAATTCCTTATCTGTATCTTTGAACGTGATATTCGAAAGCACAGGGCTGGCAGGTGACCCTTGGGCTAAAGCATTGTTATAACAACATAACGACGCTATAACCTCAGCGGCATCAGAGCTATAGCCTATAGATTCAAGTGAGTTAATCACTTTTTTATCCTCTGTAGATGGGAAAAAATCCTTAATGTCAATTGAATAAACCCATTTCGCGTTACAATGCACTTGGGCCGCTAAAGGAGCCGATTTTCCATTTACAAAACCATATACATGGTCATCAAAAGTAAGTGCAACCGATAAGTAATGACCAATCCATTTCTGTATTATCTTTAAGGCAACCCTTGGGGCAAAAATCTCCCTTCGTTTTTGTCCTTTAGGGATAGTAAATCTTCTGTAATAGTTACTTGGTTTGTTAGCCATAGCACCCACAAATTTAGGTGTATAACTAAATAGAGCAGCTATAACTCTATGTGATACAGCCGGAGGCAAACCTTTTTGGATAAGCTCTTCAATTTCTTCCCAATGCTTATGAAGAATTAAGTCAGGTAAAGCTGATTTAAAAGCTTTCTTATTGGTATATGATATAAAAAAAGGTGGCGGTTTCACGGGAAGAGCAAAGTTTTTAAAAGTTGACTTTCATTCAGTACGCCTACATACTTGTAGGCAGTTCTGAAGGAACAGCCTACAAGTATGTAGGCGGACCTTCTGTACCTAATCTTCGCTAATGGGCATGATACACACCCTCGCAAGTATAACCGCCACCTATTCATTATTATGCCACTTTTTTCTACCAAGTTCAAGGGCACGTAAGACGTCTGGACTATTCTTAGGATTAACGTAGGAAAAAGATTGTTGTGCATTTAAAGACAATGAATAAATATCATTTTTTGCCCAAACTATTAACCCATAAGTTCTTAAAGTTTCAATTTTTGACTTAACACGATCAATAGTAGCTCCATGATATCCTTTATTTATTAATTTTGAAGATATCTCTTTCAAACTAATAGGTGCATAAATCTTAATGCACAATAATATAACCGGATTTGCTGGAAAGCTTTCTTGAATATTTTGAAATGATATTTTTAATTCTTTTATACCATAAATACTAAAAATAGGTTTCAAATCTTCGAGAATTTCATCTTTCCGTATATTTAACTTGCTGCTTTCATTCTTTTCAATATATATCCAAACAGGTTCGTATTTAATTGGTGATATTGCAACATGTTTGATTGACTCATTATATTTATTTTTTATTAAAGTTTCGACTGACTCAACCAATGATTTATTTTTATCTCCCTTTTTTACTATCCATTTTATAGCCAAATCAAAGCTTTTTTTTATCTGACTTTTAATTCTCATCATCTGGTAATAGCTTGTAATTTCAGAATTTTTACTCTTATCAGCTATTGAATCAGCACTTACGAAAAGGAAATAGTCTACATCTTCTTCACTTGCTATCTTCACATCGGTGATGAAATCGTAATCCCTGTCTTTAAGATATTTTTTTAATTTAATCAGTGATGAGTCCGACATCTTTGTAAGCCTCCAGAATATTAGTTAAATATATTTGTGCATCATTCTTCCACCTTTTTGCATCCGAAGATTTTTCACCTCCTAAAAACAAAGTGCTATTTATTATTTTTACTTTAGTTTTTGGTTCATAGTCTGCAATGACTCTAATCCTGTATGCATTTTCCAAAATATTTGCCAGTTCATTTGCTGAGTGTATTACTGTCCTCTTAATACTCTCTCCCACGTTAGGTTTGAATACACCTTTTTTAATTTTCCTCTTAATATCATTTTTAATTATTGTAATAACTTGCCCTTTTATTACTTTTGGTAAATGCTTATGTGACATAACACCCCATTCAGGTTTAATAACAGATATCTTTTCTTTAACAATTAAAAAAACTGCATAGTAATATCTATTAAACGCACTTCTTGCGAATAAATCAGTTTCTGAGTTATTAGTTCGACTAAATGCCGCTTCTGTTAAGTGATCTCCGACAATTATCATTCAGTTGAATATTTTGATTCCAAAACATAAATCCAAAAGAGGTTTTTTATCATTTTTGATTATCCAGTTCCCTTATCCAGTAGTAGTTGCATGAATTCATTTAGCTCCGGAGTGTATTCAATCAAATGAAGAGATACAGAAATATCTCCCAAGAAATTAAAAAACTTTCGGACTACCCCTACGTCTTTACTTGCTAATTTCGGATGCATGGTTACACTGCCAATTGCACTTTCCACTTCTTTTTGTATTAGCGCACTACCAGTAAGCTGGTAATCGAAAATTGCCCTTTCTATATCATTTAGTTTTTCAAATATGAGGTGTTTTAAGTCTGTGTCTATATCAAAACCTGAAAGTTCATTCTTAAATGATTGTACCTTTTCCTTGAGTTTATTTAAATCTTTCTCTTCAAGATGTTTAAATTTTGAGTTATCTGATAGCAATTTGGAGCTAAAAGTTAACTGGGTTAATGTGGCTTCATCTATCCCTTGTTGAAAATTTCTCCATTTTGAACCAAAATTAATTTTACTTAAAGCCCTTTCAACTCTTTCAATTTTGTCCAGATAAATTCCATGATCCTCCTCGATAGTTTGAATTTCTTGACGTATAGATAATGGAAGCTTTTGTATTTCACCTAAGTGTCTAAGAATTGCTGATCGTTGTTCTGGATCTACTTTAAAGATTTCAGCAAAAGCTTCTCCCATTTTTTTGTTTTCATCAATTTTTTTTGCTCTTTGTAAAAATAAAAGGAGTCTTTTAGCCGGGTTGTCATTATGGTTCATTTCTCCTGTTTCAGCCATTATTGATCACCCTCCACAACTTTTATTTCATTTTTAGTAAGTCCATACAACT
>PWLF01000118.1 GCA_003559475.1 Bacteroidales bacterium | reverse complement strand
GGCTTCTATTATTCTTTCTAACATCATGCGACTCCATCCTGACTGCAGGTTACCATGCTTTTTAAAGTAGAGAAAGCTTTACCCGAATCGATGGCTTCGGCAGCCTTTTCTATTCCATGACTCAGATTTTTCACCCGACCTGCAACCATTAAACCGGCCGCCGCATTTATTAGCACCGCATCTCTAGGTGGACCTGGTGTTCCTGATAATATTCCTTTAATGATGGCAGCATTGGTCTTGGCATCTTTGCCTTTGAGGTTTTCCAATTGACAGGGGAAGAAACCGAATTGTTTAGGATCAATTCTAAGTTGCTCTAAATGGTTTTCTTTGATTTCAATAGCATAAGTTATACCTACCGGGCTTATTTCATCCATCCCATTATCGGCATAAACCATCAATGCCCTTTTACGCCCAATATTTCTTAACGTCTGGGCCAGGGATTGGTGCACCTGACCATCAAAAATGCCCATCACCTGATATGTTATGGGAAGGGGATTTAAAAAAGGCCCTAAAAAATTGAATATCGTAGGGACACCCATGGCTTTTCGCAGGGATGCCAGTTTTTTTAATATGGGATTATAGGAGGGGGCTAAAAGAAAGGTTATACATGTTTTTTCCAAAACTTTAAGGGTTTCATAAGCACTGAGATCCAATCTAAAACCTAAAGCCTCAAGAACGTCGGCACTGCCGGAACGGCTGCTTACAGCCCGGTTGCCGTGTTTGGCCACATATACTCCGCAACTGGCGATTACCAGGGAAGCAGCTGTAGAAATATTAAAAGTATTTAAACCATCGCCACCGGTTCCACAATTATCAAAAAGTTCAAAATCACTTTCCATCTTGATTGAATTTTCCAGCAGTGCCTGTGCAAAGCCCGTGAATTCAGCTTCCTGTTCCTTTCGACTGCGCAAAGCGGCTAGAAAAGCTGCCGCTTTAATATCCGCAATTTCTTGATGTAAAAGCATATCGGCTGCTATATAGGCTTCATCACGGTTAAGAAACTCACCACCCATTACCTTGTGCAAATAAACATCAAACATGATTTTACTCAGCTCCTCTCTTCTCATCTAAACTCATCTGCTCTTTCTTTTCTCCTAAGTCATATGCTATATGGCTTTGCTTAAAGCAATAAAATTGGCTAATAAATTTTTTCCTTCACTGGTTAATATGGATTCAGGGTGAAACTGTACCCCTTCAACCATATGTTGTTTATGTCGGATTCCCATAATTTCACCAGTCTCGCTCCGGGAAGTAACTTCCAGGCAGTCTGGAAGACTTTCCTCTGCAACAATCAAGGAGTGATAACGTGTTGCGGTAAAAGGCTGACTGAGACCTTGATAAAGGGTTTTTCCGTCATGAAAAATTTGCGAGACTTTGCCATGCATCAAACGGTGATTTATTATAACTTTTCCCCCAAAAGCATAGGCAATAGACTGGTGGCCTAAACAAACACCCAATATGGGTTTAATCCCTGCAAAATCCCGGATACAATCCAAAGAAATTCCTGAATCTAGAGGACCACCCGGACCGGGAGAAATAATCACTGCTTCGGGGTCCAGTTCTTTGATCTGGTCTATATCAATCGCATCATTACGAAACACCCGGACTTCTTCTCCCAGTTCCTCAAGGTATTGAACCAGGTTATAAGTAAACGAATCGTAATTATCTATCATTAGAATCATTTTTATTCCTCCGCTCCTAAAATTGCCAGCATTAAAAATCTGGCTTTATTTACCGTCTCTTTGCATTCTAATTCCGGCACCGAATCGGCAACAATCCCCGCTCCGGCCTGCAAATAATAGTTGCCATTTTTATAGAAAATGGATCTTATGGTAATGCAAGAATCCAGGCTACCATCAAAACCAACATGCCCTACCGCACCTCCATATGGACCCCGGGGTTCCTTTTCCACTTCTTCAATAATTTCCATGGCTCTTATCTTAGGAGCTCCGCTAAGTGTTCCTGCTGGGAAACAGGCAAAAAATGCATCCATGGCCTTAAGGTTTTTTTTCAAGATACCTTCAACGGTTGATACTAGATGGATTACATGGGAATAGGGTTCAACCTGCATAAATTCGGTCACTTTTACCGTCCCCGGTTCACTGATTCGTCCGATGTCATTCCGTCCTAAATCTAATAACATCAAATGTTCTGCCTGTTCTTTGGGATCTGTTTCTAATTCTTTTGTAAGCCTTATGTTTTTATTAATGTCTTCGGTCAGTTTTCGTGTTCCGGCTATGGGACGAGTCAAAACCCGCCCCTCTTTGACTTTGAGCTGCATTTCCGGGGATGCTCCCATGATTACACTGTCTTCCCAGTTTAAATAAAACATATATGGGGAAGGGTTCATCTCCCTCATTTGAAGATATACCTTCCAGGGAAGGGCAGAGCTTTTTCTCTGCCATCTCCGGGATAAAACCGCCTGAAAGATTTCTCCCTGCCTGATTTGCTCTTTCACATATCGGACCTGATCATAAAACTCCTCCGGACTTATATTCACGGAAAAAGAATCCTGGACATCCTGCAGGGATTTTTTGTCCATAACCTTATTGCGTTTCCTCTCCTGGGCCTGATAAGCTCGGTCCAGAATATATGCCAGATCCCCACATAATTTTTGGTAGCTTTGCAGCGTTATGTTTTCACTTTTTATCCATTTAATTAAATATAAATGTTGGGTTTCCTTATCGTAAACTACAATCGTTGCCGGCATAAAGAACCGCTGTTCCGGAATTGCGGTATCATTTGTTTTCTGCCGTTTAATGTTCTGATAACTTAGTGCCAGTTCATAACACCAATAACCAATAAACCCCCCGTAAAAGTATGGCAGAGGTAAAATTGGTGTTTTGATGCCTTCGATTTGCGCAGATAGCAAGTTGGGATCTTCTGATTTACCGCGGGGGGTTTGTACTTCTAATAATGCTTCGAAAGCTAACATAGCATAACGGCCGTTTTCTTTGCCGCTTAAACTTTCCAACAAGCATGAAGGTGAAGGAGGATTCAACTTTTCATATAAAACACTAATATTAAAATCGGCAATAACATGTTCGGTATAGACGGGAATATAATCATACTGGTTGGCTAATGTTCTGAAATCTTCTTCTCCGGGATAAATATCTTTTAATGGGGTTAAAGAACCAAAACAAAAACCAGCACGTTTAAAGGTGCTGGCACTTAATCCATTGCTCACGCTCATCTCTCCTCTTCTCTGCTCAATCTCCGGCACTCTCATCTCAACTCATCTAAATTATTTAGTTTTCTTAACAATGTAATTATAATAGATGTTAGATTTGCATGTCAACCTAACATTTTTATAATAAATGTTCCTTTTTTGCCAATAAATGCCTTTTTATGTATTTATATGATATTATTTATCGTTTCTTGAGTTATTTATTTTTTGCATGCTCTCCTTCAAATCTTTATAATTATAATTGATAGCATTATTGATGTTATCCAAGAAGTCTTGCGTGGTAAGATACTTTTTATTAAGAAAAGGAGTTGATCATTGTGAAACATCCTCCATCGTATTTTCGTGGCAGAAGAGAAGGCCTTATGCCTTCAGACTTTTTCAAAGGTGTTGTGGGAACCAACATCATTGATGAACTCTTTAATACTAATTTTTTGGCCAAAACTTCTCCTACCATCCGTACGGATATTCAGGAAACGGACCAGGCTTATATTTTAGAAGCAGAAATGCCGGGCTTTAACAAAGAAAACATTGAAGTCGAATGGCAAGATGGAATACTTACACTTTCTGCCAAGCAAAAAGAAGAAGTAACGGAGGAAGACCAGGAAAGAAACTATGTGCGCAAGGAAAGATATTACGGAGAAATCAGCCGCTCTTTCAGGATTGATGGTATTGATGATGCCAATATAAAAGCAGGGTATAAAGAAGGCATCTTAAGAGTCACTTTGCCCAAAGCAGCCACTGTAGAAAAGAAAAAAACCGTAGATATAGAATAAACAACCAGGCGAAAAGTTTATGTTCGTAGGGCCAGGAATTGCCGCACTTAAAACAACCTGGATTTGTCCATGTTTTATGTACCTTTAAAGCCCCACCCGGTATAATCAGGGACAAAGAGCACGGTACCATAACCCTGAACCAGGAGATCAAGAGCAATTACACAGAGCACTAGTGCCGCCTATTAGGACCGGGGTCACCTCTTCCCGGCCAGAGTGCCGGGTAAGCAATAATGGTGTACATAAAACCAGGTAACCCGCTTTTTGCCCGAGCATGGGCATGCTTCGCAGAACATACAAGAGCCACCCGGAAAAACCCAAATAACGCAAAAAACCCGGATTATCCGGGTTTTTTTTGCATAAATAAATCCTGGCAACGTCCTACTCTTCCACCCCTGAAGGGCAGTACCATCGGCGCTGGAGGGCTTAACTGCCGTGTTCGAGATGG
>PWLF01000177.1 GCA_003559475.1 Bacteroidales bacterium | reverse complement strand
TGTCTGATACAAGATCCGGATTTGTGTCAGTTGACACTAAGGATCTTTTAGGTAGACTTATTTCATAAAAATACCGAGCTTTTTTTAAATAACAATTAATTTATTTAAGAATTTTTTTATACACCTTAATATAATCTTCGGTCATTTTATCAATAGAGAAGTTTAACTGGGCCCAATTTCTGCAATAATTGCGGTCTATGGTTTTTATTTGTTTAACAGCTTCAACAGCTTCATTTATATTATTTGCCAAAAATCCGGTTTTTTTATCTTGTATTAATTCTTCCATAGACCCTTTTTTAAATGCTATTACCGGGGTCCCGCAAAACATGCTTTCTGCGACACTAAGCCCAAACGGTTCTTTAAAGTTAATTGGATGCAACAAAGCATAAGCCTTGCCAAGCAACTCATCTCTTTCATTTGGTCCAACATTACCTACATATACTATTTGGTCACCGTCTATATAAGGTTTAACTTTAGTTTGATAATAATTTTCATCTTGTATATATCCTGCTATTACTAATTTCATCTTTGCTTTTTTTGCAATCTGAATAGATTCAAAAGTGCCTTTATCATGATGAATTCTACCAAAGTATAATAAATAACTTCCATGATTTTTCCTTAAAGTAAAATTTTTCGGGTCAATGCCATTATAAACATTAGCTAGATATTTGAGTTGCTTGCTCCTATCAGCATAACTTATTGACACATAAGAGCCAATATCATTAAACCTTTTATAAACGGAAATTATTTTTGATGATGAAAACCCATGAATAGTAGTTACCATAGGAGCTTTTATCAATCTACTGTAGGTTAATGGTAAAAAATCAAAATTGTTGTGAATAATATCATACTTATCAGCATTTTCCATCAAAAAACTGATATGCATACATTCTTCAACCTTGGGGTCTAATGTTTTATCCTCTTCATAACCTTTTTTACAGATATGTTTTAACTCCCCTGTTGTAATGGAGTCTTGCGTTGCAAAAAGAGTAACATCAATTCCTTTTTTAGCTAATCCTTCCGTAATATTTGAAGCAACTTGCTCCCATGGGCCATATTTTCTAGGCGGTGTCCTCCATGCAACAGGTGCTAGTATTGCTACTTTCATTCAAATAGAATTTTATTATTAATATATTTTTTAAGTATTCTAACTACTACACTAAGAGTTTTCAAAACCTTTTATGTTATCCGTCTTTTTAATTTATTTTGCTACCCTTTAATAGTTAAGAGTTTTGCTTAAATATTATACCAGGATAATAAATTATTTGCTATAAAATTTTATAGTAAACTAATTAGAAATTATAAATTAAAAAAAACTTAAAAAATTCAATTTATAAAATAGATAATCGTTATTATTTAATAGCGAAACAAATATAGTAATTAAATTATAAAGCATTAAACTTAATTAAGTTTGCTAATAGCCAATATATAAAATTTATAAAAAATTATTTATTCATATTTGAATTTATAATGATAAAGGTTATTTTTGCAGTTGAATAAACTTATTATATATCAGGAGGATAACAAGTATTGAATTTAAGAACATATTTTTATTTATCATTATTTTTTATAACTTTATTCTCAGGTTGCAATCCTGCAAGGCACTTGCCGGAGGATCAGTATCTTGTGAGAAGCAATGAAATTGAAATAAAAGATGCCAATATAAATCAAAGGGAATTGCAAAGTTATATCCGCCAATCACCAAATAGAAGATTGTTAGGCATATATCCGTTTCATCTTAATGTTTATATGTTTGCTGATAAGCGGGATGAAAGCCGTTTTAATAATTGGCTAAAAAATACTGTGGGAGAACCTCCTGTGATTTATGACCAAACTTTAACAGAAAGTACAGCAAATCAATTCGAGTTATATATTCAAAGAAAGGGATATTTTAAAGGCAATGTTGATTATGACGTTGATTTTAATGATAGGCGAAATCATGCAAGGGTTACATACAAAGTAGAAGGAAGAGACCCTTATAAAATCAGAGATATAGGATATTCAATACCTGATGATAGATTAAAAAAGTTTATTTTTGAAGACACAATTAACTCGCTTATAAATCGCAATGTTCCCTACGATGCAGATGTTCTACAAGATGAAAGAAACAGAATAAGCAATAATTTACGAGAAAAAGGATTTTTTCATTTTTCACGAGATTATATACGGTTTGAAGTGGATAGCACTGTTAATACAAATAAAGTTGATATAAATGTAAGAGTTTTAAACCCTGTAAAAACATACCGGATTGACAGAAGAGACTCTTTAGTTACCAAAAAGCATAAGAGATATATTATTGATAAAATTTTTGTTTTCCCGGATTATTTAGCTATGCGTTCCTCTTCGGAAAGACCGGACACAACAGTTTATTATCATAAAAATAACAATGACGATAGTACAGCTTATTATTTTGTTCATTATAGCCCAATAAAAGTTAGACCGCCAGTAATTATTGACAATTTGCAGTTTGAACCCGGGGAATATTATAATGCAAGAAAAGTAAATCAATCTAATTCATTTTTATCATCTTTAAGAATATTTAGATTTACAAATATTGTTTTCGATGATAGCAAAAAAAACACGTCAACATCAGATACTTTAAGTTATTTAAATGCACGGGTTCAGTTAACTCCGGCACCAAAAAATTCATTTACCATTGATGGAGAGGGCTTTAACACCGCCGGCAATTTAGGTATAGGTACAAATATATCATTCCAGGACAGAAATATATTTGGCGGAGCAGAAACATTTAATAACAGGTTTAAAGGCGCTTTAGAGTTAGCAACGGATCTTTATCAGGAACAAACCTCTGACCGATTATTTAACACTATGGAATTCGGTGGAGAGATTAGCTTTGATTTTCCCCAATTGATTTTCCCTGTAACTTTGGATAATATATCTGCAATATCAAGACCAAGTACAACAGTCATGGCAGGTATAAACTTCCGGCAAAGACCTGATTACACAAGATATGTAATTAGTTTGACTTATGGTTTTGAATGGCTACCAAGCCGAGAAAAAAGACATAATTTGTTTCCTGCAGAAATTAGTTCTATAAGGGTTTATAATGACTCAATACTTAGAGAAAGGATACCGGAAGACAGTCCGTTTATTTTAAGCACTTTTAGTGACCATTTAGTAACCGGAATAAGGTACAGATACATTTATAACACTCAAAAAGTTGACAGAGATATAGATTTTGTTTATTCTATAATAAACCTTGAATCGGCAGGTAATTTGTTAAATCTTGCAGGAAAAACTATTGGATTTCCTAAAAATGATGATGATAGTTATACAATTTTTAATATCCCTTTTGCACAATTTGTTAAAGCGGATATTGATTACAGATATTACAGGATTTTTGATAAAAATAACAGAGTGGTTTACAGAATTATGGCAGGAGCGGGGCTTCCATACGGCAACCGAGAGGTTTTACCATTTATAAAAAGCTATTACGGAGGAGGAGCAAACAGCATGAGAGCTTGGTCAATATACTCGCTGGGACCGGGCAGTTATACTGATAAAGATGATAATAATGACCAACCATTTTTTGACAGATACGGTGATATTAAATTAGAAGCCAACATAGAGTACAGATTTAATATATACAGATTTTTTGAAGGGGCTTTCTTTGTTGATGCAGGAAATGTATGGTATTCCAGAAAAAATCCGGATTTCCCGGGAGGGAATTTTGAATTAGAATATTTCATTGATGATATAGCAATAGGTGTGGGCGCAGGAGCACGATTTGATTTTAATTTTTTCGTTCTTCGCTTTGATTTAGCTACACCTATTAGAAACCCGGCTTGGCAAGAAAATGAAAGATGGGTGTCATCCTTACCAACTAATATAGAGGACTATAATTTAAATATCGGAGTTGGATACCCATTCTGATTTTTTCTAAAAAATAAATTAACTTTGTTTTTATTTATAATTTTACTTATTAAAAAGATATAATAATAATACTTGAATATACAAAAGCAAGTTCATATAATGGAAATAACATCAATTAAACAAAGATTCGGCATTATTGGCAACTCCCCTTTACTTGACAGGGCGATTGATATTGCAAGGCAAGTCGCTCCTACTGATATATCTGTTTTGATTACCGGAGAAAGCGGTTCAGGTAAAGAATCATTTCCGAAAATTATTCATCATCTAAGTAAAAGGAAACATGGTCCATATATAGCTGTGAATTGCGGAGCTATTCCGGAAGGCACTATAGACAGCGAACTTTTCGGACATGAAAAAGGCTCTTTTACCGGAGCTCATGACGCAAGAAAAGGTTATTTTGAAGAAGTCAACGGAGGTACAATTTTTCTTGATGAAGTATCTGAACTGCCATTATTGACTCAAGTAAGATTATTGCGTGTTCTTGAATCAGGTGAGTTTATCAAGGTAGGCTCATCCAAAGTACAAAAAACAGATGTAAGGATTATTGCGGCTACAAACGTTGATATTCAAGAGAGGGTGGCTGCCGGGAAATTTCGCGAAGACCTTTATTATAGACTTAATACTGTCCCCATTTGGGTGCCTCCCCTTAGAGAAAGAAAAGAAGATATAATTATGCTTTTTAAAAAATTCTCTAATGATTTTTCCGAAAAATACAAAATGCCTCCACTTACCCTGTCAAAAGAAGCTGAAAAGTTATTAATAAACTATAAATGGACCGGTAACGTAAGGCAATTAAAAAATATGGCAGAACAAATATGTGTTATTGAAAATAACAGAGAAATTGATGAAAAAACAATTGAAAAATATTTGCCAGATCATAGAAGTTCTAATTTGCCTGTTTTATTGAAAGATATTACTTCTCAATCGGAGGGGCTTAATGAAAGAGAAATATTGTATAAAGTTTTATTTGAAATGAAACGCGATGTAACAGACCTGAAAAAAATTGTTATGGAAATGTTGCAAAGCAATAATTTTAAAAACCCTGAAAACTCGCAAATTATTGACAGGTTATCAGATACTGAAGAAAAAATTCATCAAATAGAAGAAAAGTCAGGAGATTTTAAACCAGATCAAGATAATGATGACTCGGAAATTATTGAAGATTATGAAAGCAGCGATTCTGAATTTCTTGAAGAAAATCTTTCTTTACAAAAAAAAGAAAAAGATCTTATTATAAAAGCCCTGAAAAAGCATAATAATAAAAGAAGAAGAGCTGCTCAGGAACTAGGAATATCTGAGAGAACCCTTTATAGAAAAATTAAAGAATATGATATACAATAAATAAAAGACTAATTCTCTGTTCTTATTGTGACAACAATTATTCCTAAAATTCTATTGTGACCCATGACAGGGTTGAAAAATTTTATCCCTTCCGGAAATTCTTTTTTAACTTGCTTGTTTATATCATATAAGCTTTCATCTGAAACTTTCATCCCTTCATCTTTTTTGTCGGTAGATATTTCTACCTTAAAAGTTTCAGGACAAATAAGCTGAATGTTCGTCACCCGGGGTGTTTTTATAAAAGAATTAAATAAGTGATTTATTTCTTCTTTGTTGTTTCTAACTAACTCACTGCGTATTACCCACGAAAAAATTTCCGTTGACATTTGAAATTTTGAAATTGTTAAACTATCCATTTCAAGTTCATGAACAGTTTTCAATTCAGTGACCTCCTTATTATGAGCTCTTTCAAGATTGTTTATCCTAATTAATGAATGGACCACTAAAAAAATTATTATTAGAAATAAAAAAACCGTCATCTTATTATTAAGAATAAAGCTTAAAAATTTATTTCTTTTCTGTTTTTCGTTATAACCTTTATCCGTTTGCGTTTCCATAGATGATAAAATTTGTTTAATTTGAAATTAAAATGCCAAAGTTATATAAAATTTTGACTTGTTAGTGTTTTTTTGGTAATTGTTTGAATTTAACACTGTATTATTAAAAGATAATAATTATTTTTGAAGTTTAATCGGTCGCTTTTTTAAAGCTTTAAGAATTACGACAAAATTATATATTAAATATATTTATGACAAACAACGAAGTTTTGCTGGATGTTAGTGGGTTATCACTCGAATTATCTGATTCCGATGGCAATTATTTTAAAGTAGTTGACAACATATCTTTTAAAATTGAAAAAGGGAAAAGTTTTGGATTAGTGGGTGAAAGTGGCTCAGGAAAGACTGTTACTGCTTTGTCTATTTTGCAACTTTTATCTTACAAAACATCAAGAGTTATTTCCGGCAAAATTATGTTTAATCATCCTGAAAAAGGCATGATAAACCTTTTAGATTTAGCAAAATCAGAATTTCGCAAAATACGAGGCAGGTACATAGGGATGATATTTCAAGAGCCAATGACATCATTAAATCCTGTAAAGAAGGTTGGCTGGCAGGTATCGGAGATTCTAATACGTCATGGTGTTCTTAATTCTTCCGACTCTAAAAAGAGAGTTTTGAAACTTTTTGAAGAAGTTAAACTGCCATCACCGGAACGTATTTATAAATCTTACCCCCATCAATTATCCGGGGGGCAAAGACAAAGGGCAATGATAGCTATGGCAATGGCTTGTAATCCTTCACTACTAATTGCCGATGAACCTACAACAGCTCTTGATGTCACAATACAAAAGTCTATTTTAGATCTGATAAATGAACTTAAAGATAGTCACAAAATGAGTCTTTTATTTATATCTCACGACTTAGGTGTAGTAAAAGAAATTAGTGATAACGTTGCTGTTATGTATAGAGGAAAAATCGTTGAAAGCAAGTCAATTAACGCAATATTTGACAACCCTTCACACCCATATACTAAAGGACTAATAGCTTGCCGCCCGCCGTCAGATGGGAAACCCGCGAGGTTGCCGGTAATAAAACATGATGATCTGATTGCTGATAGCAATAATATTTATATTGAAAAATATGAAAATGTTAAGAGTAAAAAATTTGATATTAAGAAAATATATAAAACAGACCCGTTAATTCAAATTAAAGAATTGTCAACACAATACTCTTTAAAAAAATCCTTAATGGGAAAAGTCACCCACTCATTTACAGCAGTAAATAAAGTCAGTTTTGATATTTATCCTGGGGAGACTGTCGGACTAGTTGGAGAATCTGGTTGTGGGAAAACAACTTTAGGAAGAACTATATTAAAACTAATTGATTCGTCAGGAGGAAAAGTTATTTTTAAAGGGAAGGATATATCAAAGCTAAAATCTTCCGAAATGAGAAAAATAAGAAAAAGGATTCAAATTATATTTCAAGACCCCTATTCTTCATTGACCCCGGGAATTTCTGTCGGCAAGCTAATTATCGAGCCAATGAGAGTTCATGGAATTTGCAAAAATGAGAAAATGAGAAAACAGAAAGTACTTGAACTTTTAAAGAATGTCGGTTTGGAAGAAAAAATGTTCCACAGATATCCCCATCAGTTGTCGGGCGGACAAAGACAAAGAGTTTGCATTGCAAGGGCTTTAGCTTTGAATCCCGAGCTAATTATTTGCGATGAATCTGTATCAGCACTTGATGTTTCTGTTCAGGCCCAAGTATTAAATCTATTAAATGAATTAAAAGAAAAATTCAATCTGACGTATCTTTTTATATCTCATGACCTTTCTGTTGTAAGATATATGTCAGATAGAGTTATGATAATGCAAAACGGAGAAATTATTGAGGAGGGGGAAGCAGATAATTTGTTTAAAAACCCTACACATCCCTATACAAAAAAACTTATTGATGCAATAATTTAAAAGTTTGTAACCGTTGTTTCGACAAAAAGTTTTTTGAGGACTTATGACTAAAAGTTTTAACTCCAAACTTCCTATTAATAAAAAACTTCAACTCTAGACTCTTATTATATTTAAAAAAATTATACAACTATTTTTATTAAAGTTCAAATTTAATAATCATTTTACTTAACTTTGTACCAAAATATAAATTAGTTTTTTATTTCTAATTTATTACAAAAATTGAGTGTTTAATTTAAATTTATTAAAAATGAATAAAATAAAGATTTTTTTGTTAGTAATTTTTGTTTCTATGGGAGTACTTTTTTTCACTGTTAAATCCGGCAATAACTCTGAGGATAGCAGTTTGCCGGGGTCTAAATTTTTAGTAGAAACTGATCATGGAGATATATTATTAAAGATTTATGACAAGACTCCTTTACACCAAGAAAATTTTAAAAAGTTAGTAAAGGATGGATTTTATGATGGTGTTTTATTTCACAGGGTAATCGAAGGCTTTATGATTCAAACGGGAGATCCTGACTCAAAAGGTGCTGAGCCTGGAGAACCTTTAGGAAGGGGCGGTCCGGGATACACTATAGAAGCAGAATTCAAATCCGGTCTTTTCCATAAAAAGGGAGCTCTAGCTGCAGCAAGGCAAGGAGACCAAGTTAATCCGAAAAAAAGGTCATCAGGGTCGCAATTTTATATAATTCATGGTAGGGTTTTTTCTCATCAGGAACTTGATGAGATTGAAAATCATCTTGGAAGAACTTTTAGTAAAGAAGAACGAAAAGCATATACTACGGTCGGCGGTGCACCTCACCTTGATGGAGAGTATACTATTTTTGGTGAAGTTGTAAAAGGGCTAGATGTAGTTGACAAAATAGCAGCTGTTGAGACAAACAGGCAGGATAGGCCAACTGAAGACATACGGATACTTCAAATAACTGCGAAATAGTATTTCTAACAAAATTAACAATTAAATTATAATTTAGCTTTCACAAAAGTTTGAATCTTATTTTTTATGATAGAAGATATAAAAAAAATATGGTCAGAAATTGAATCATTCGCAGAGAAAGAAATAGAAGAAATAGAATATTTCAGGATTAAGTTGCTTGGGAAAAAAGGTGTTATAACCGGACTATTCAAGGATTTCAAGCAATTGCCGCCGGAGCAAAAAAAAGAGTTGGGAAAACAATTAAATCAACTTAAAAATTTTGCACAAGAGAGAATCAATGAAGCTAAAGAAAATGCTGAATTAGGGAAAAAAGGCTTTAAAAAAGTTGAAAAACCGGATTTGTCAAAACCTGCTAATTTTATAGGCGTTGGTTCAAGGCATCCTGTATCAATAGTTAGAAATCAAATAAATACTATTTTTTCAAGACTTGGTTATGTTATATCAGAAGGTCCAGAAATTGAAGATGACTGGCATAACTTTACAGCTTTAAATTTCCCTGAAAATCATCCTGCAAGAGATATGCAAGATACTTTCTTTATTGAAAAATCACCTGATATAGCTTTAAGAACACATACCTCATCTGTTCAAGTAAGAGTTATGAAAAATTCTAAACCTCCTATTCGAACTATTTCTCCGGGTAGAGTTTTTAGAAATGAAGCTATTTCAGCCAGAGCGCATTGTATCTTCCATCAGGTTGAAGGATTATATATCGATAAAGATGTTTCTTTTGCTGATCTAAAGCAAACATTATATTATTTTGCTCAGGAGATGTTTGGTTCAGGAACAAAAATCCGTCTTAGGCCATCATTTTTTCCTTTCACTGAGCCCTCTGCTGAAATGGATGTTTCTTGCAATATTTGTAAAGACAAGGGTTGTCCCATTTGCAAATACAGTGGCTGGATTGAAGTACTTGGTTGCGGCATGGTTGACCCTAAAGTCCTTGAAAACTGCAATATAGACAGTAAAAAGTATTCGGGATTCGCGTTTGGAATGGGAATAGAAAGAATTGTTCTTAACAAATATCATATAAATGATTTGAGATTGTTTTTTGAGAATGATGAGAGATTCTTAAAACAATTTGAGGCTGTTATTTAGTAATCTGTTAATTTACAGCTCTTGCAATATTTCCGGCAAGGCTTCTTTCTATAGTGTTTTTAGTTGATTGATATGCTGAACGTGAAGCAGCTGAAAGGTCACGACCTGAATAATCATTTTCAATTGTTCTTCTAAAAAGATTATTTCCTTGATTATCATTTAATCTTACATCAAAATTCATAGTAACATAATATTCGTTCCTGTGTTTACCTTTTTTGGTAGTATTGCTTTCAATATTCACAATAAAATCTGCTTTGTCAATATAGTTTATAATTTCAAAATCTCTTGATAATGATGATGCCATAGCATTTTTCAGCTCATTATTATTTGTTTTATCATCTAAAATTTTTTCAACAGAACTTATAAAGATAGTTGGTCTTTCAATAATAACTCTAATAGATTTGCCGGGAGCAGGTAAACTTCTGATAACATTTCTTACAATGGGGTCGCTCGTTACTCTTGATAAATTCTGCAAGTTTACTGTTATTGATAAGGTTTCTGAACTTCCTGAAGAGCTAACTCGCCTAAGCGCACAAGTAATTTTTCCTTCAGAATCGCTTGTTTCATGATTTCTCAGTAATCCTGAACCTGAAAAACTGATTCTGAAAGGAATATTTGAAACAGGATTGTTATTCTCATCTTTAATAAAAAACGTCATTTTTTCAGGATCTATCTCCACTCCCCTTTTAACTCTGATTTCATCATGAGGGTATTCAATATTAAGATTTGTCAGCAACTCTGACATTTGAGTAAACAGATAATTTCCTAAATCTCTTTTTTCACCATTAATCTCGGTTTCTGTAGTTTCTCCCAGATACATTCTTATATCTGATAAAGCATCAGCATATAATTGAAAAGCATTATAATGAGCATTTCTTCCTAAAAACCCTGTTGCTTGCTGATATTTTGATAATGCATTATTAATAGCATCATTTTTTCTTCTTTCTATGATTTCTTCATGTTTTAGCATACAAAGTCTGTAATAAACCCAATAATTTTTATCATCTTGCCATGAATCAACCAACTCATAACCTTCCAGCTCCTTTCTTGTTGATGCATGGATGTCAACGGTGAAACTTTCAGAAATATCCTGATCTCTTTCTATAACAGATAACATTGACTGGCTCTCAATAGTAATTGATATGCTTTCTGCCAGATCAGCCAATGCACTTTGCCTTGCGTTTTGTATATACTCATTAGCTGAATACCCTTGTTTTGGAGCAGATCCGACACCCACATAATAAAGAGGCATTTGTGGTTTTCGAACAACCCATTCAGGAATATCTTTTTCATCCACAGAGGGCTTAAAAACCGAACACCCATATAATAAAACTATTAAAATAGTAAATGCTAATTTAAAAATATTCTTTGTTGGGTTCATTTACGTATATGCATTTAAAGTTCTAGTTTATAACAAATTAGTTTTCAATAATATATCTGTTAATATTAGATGAAACATACTCTGAAGCACTTTCAAAGATATCGGCAACTAAAGTTTCGTAGCTTTTTATTTCCTTCCTACTATCTAATAATGCTTGCAAATCTCTGACGTGTCTTCTAGAGTCTCTTATAACATCTTCCTCACTGTCTCTTCTTCTATGCTTCCAATAACCGGGAACAAGGTTATCACTATCACCACCATATACTGCATAATGTATTCTATCTCTTGCCCTAAAAGTTCTTGTTCCACTATTAAGGATTCTTCCGGTTCTATCGTCAACGAGTCTGTATGAAAAATTCATCGAAACACTCCTTTGTTGCTCAAATTCACTATATGTTACTTTACTGTACTCTGTTCTTCTTCTTATTTCATCCGTTTCATCGTCTTTATATTCAACAACTGTTTTCAAATAACCTCTTTTTTCAGTTTCCTCAAGTCTGCCCGGGGTATAATCAAAAGAGTTAATTTCGGAAAAGAGGATAGCATCAGGAGCAACAGCAACCATAGTGCTTTCTACCTCATCCTGGCTTACGACAGTCTTATCCACAAGCCTTAAAAAAGGATTGTTAATCAAGTTTAATTTATTTATAATTTGACTTTCAATATTTCTTTCAATACCTCTCCTGGAAGAATTATTAATTATAGGAGCGACTGCAATAGTATAAGAACCTTTTTCAATGCATTCTCTTTTCAATTCATGTGAATCTTTATAAGTGCCAAGATTATTAGTAATCTCTTTTAACCTAAAATAGGCTGCCCTATATTCTCTATTATCCATCAAATTCAAACTCTCTCTGTAAACAGGCTCATATATTGCAATATTAAGTTGTTCTCTTGCATCCCTGTAGTTAGGCTGTAACCGTATTATTTCACGAAAAATAGTTTCAGCTTGAGAAAATGATTCGTTTTGTAAATGGTTATAAGCCTCAAAATAACGATCCTCGAGATATAAATTTTTTACTTCATTATAATATTCATGATAAATTGAAGGAAAATTCAAGTTTACATTAACCGACTTCGCCTTATTATAAAAATCTTTGGCATCCAAATAATTATATACAGCTTCTCTATTTCTTTGGTCATTATATGCTCTATTAAAATTTGAAAGTTTTTCTTGAAGTACTATTGTTCCAGTTCTTCTAAATCCTGACCGAGCATCATCATTTGAGCTTCTACGAGATAAAGCTTGGTGATAAAGTTCTGCTGCCGACACATAATCTCCTTTTTTTTCAAGGTCTTCGGCTTCTCTGACCAATCTCCTAGTCATACATGAGCTTAATACTAACACAGCAATTAAACCAAAAATAATCGTAATTCTATTGTTCATAAATCGCAGAATTTTATTTATAAAAATGACGATAATCTAACATTGCTTATTATTATTTAAACAATCTTTAAATAAAATTTTATTCAAAAATACCAAAACTTTTTTAATTTTTGGGTTTTTCATTTCTAATTATTTTTTTTAACTGAAAATATTTTTGTCATTACGCAACGTTTTGTGTTTTTTTATACTCTATTATATAAAAGGGAGTTATGCCGGGGTTTTTTTATCCCTTGAAGCAGCCAACTTTATCAGGTTTAGTGTAACCGGATTTCCTCAAAAGCCAAATTAGCAAAAGGTTATTAGCCCCGGCTCCTTTTTTATTTCCAAAATGTCAATTATTTATTTTTTTATAACTATAATATTTGTTCTTTGAAATAATTTAAAAATGTTTTTGTATCTTTGTTTAGTAATTACATTAAATAACAAAGATAAGTTGGCTAATCTATGCATTCAATAGATTCCATATTAAAAGGTTGTCTCAAAAACAAACGTAAAGACCAAAAGTTACTTTACGATTTATATTCTCCTGTTTTATATGGGATATGCATAAGGTATGCCAAAAATCACCAAGATGCACAAGATATTTTACAAGAAGGGTTTATAAAAATATTTGAAAATCTTCACACATATAAAAGAAAAGGATCTTTTGAAGGATGGATGAAAAGAATTATTATAAACACAGCTTTAAAAAAATATAAAGAAAATATAAGCCATTTAAGTGTTGAGTTAAACGAAAATGAATCAGAATATCTTGAACAAACAATATATAATGATAATATAGAAATCCATGATTTAATAAATAAAGTTCAAAATTTGCCAACTCAATACAGGATTGTTTTTAACATGTATGCGATTGAAGGATATTCTCATAAAGAAATAGGAGAAAATTTGGGAATTTCTGAAACAACATCTAGAACAAATTATTTAAGAGCAAGAAATATATTAAGAGAAAAGCTTGAACAACAAGAAAAAGTATTTGCTGAATATATGATGATAAGATAACAATTAGAGTGCAATTATGAATCGAAATTATAATTTTGAAAAAAATATCAGGAATAAACTTAGAGGATATAATCCAAATCCTCCTTCTGATGTTTGGGATCAGGTAGAAGCAAACTTGCATAGTAAAAAACGCAAGCATTGGAAGGGTTATGTTAAGTATGCTGCTATGGTTGCTATATTGATAATTTCAGCATGGGCAGTTTATGATTTTGTTTTATTAGACAAGACTTCTCAACAATATGCAATCGAAGAATCAACTAAGATTACCCCTAAAGTAGAATCATCAATAAAAAAAGAACATCCTGCTCAAATTGAAAAAGACATTAAAGACAAGCAAGCTTTAAATAAGGAGTTTAAAATAGCTGAACATATAAAAGAAACAGAAAAAAAACACAAAATACTTGATGATGATGATGAGATAGATAAATCTTATCAAACAAGTTTTGAAAAAACAGAAATTCAAAAAGAAAAAGGTTATCAATATGCTGAGTTTAAAACAAAAAAAGAGGCTTTAAAATTGGACACAAGAGCCCCGGAAAGATTAAACGTTGACTTATCAGAAAATATTGAACTCGCTAATATTGTTAAAAAAACAGTTGCTGAAAGCAAAGAGTATTATTCATTATCTGATCTTGCTTATTCAGATGAGTTTGTTTATTATGAGGAAGATGAAAAACGCTGGTCTTTTAGCGCAAATTTATCACCTCAGTATTCATTTCGTATTAACTCATCAAATCCGGAAGAGTTAGTTCGTGCTAAAACAATTTTTGAACAAAATGAAGAACATCTTATTAATTACAATTTTGGATTAAATGTAAAGTATAACCTAAACGATAGATTTGAAATAGAAAGTGGTATTAATTATGTAAGAATGGGTCAGTCAATACGCAATATTATTGCATATACTTATGAAAGTCCTTATGGTCAACCTTTACATGATGGTCAATCAGCAATGACTTCAATGGGACTTATAATTTTTAATGACCCAAGCCTGTACTTTGTTGATAATAGCTCAGAAAGAGTTAAGATGAGAGGTGAGCCGGTTGATACGGATGATGTTTTATTGGAAACTCAAAGTGATAGATTAAATCAGCACCTTGGGTTTATTAACACCCCTATTGTAGCAAGGTATTGTATTTATGACAGAAATTCAAAAATCCAGATAAAAGGGGGATTAGGTTTTAATTTTATGGTACTAAATAATGTTGTATTACATAAAGACGACATTAAAAACTCAATTGGTCATACTTCTTTAATGCGCAACTGGAATGTTAGTTTATCTGCAGGAACTGCTTTAATTGTACCTTTGGGCAAAAACATTAATTTTCATTTAGAACCTACTGCAAATTTATTTGTAACCTCATTATCACAAGGCAGGTCTTACAATGTTTATCCTTTTGGAATATCAGTTAATGCCGGGTTAAGTATGCCTTTCTAAAATATCAATATTTTTTGTGAATAGCATATTTTCGCCATTTTTCCAATAATTCTGAAAAGTCTTTTGGTAAGTCAGATTCTAAGCTAATATGACCTCCTTTTACAGGATGGTCAAAAGAAAGTGTTTTAGCATGTAAAGCCTGGCGTTGGCAAGTATTAAAACAATTATTAACAAACTGCTTATATTTACTAAATGTTGTGCCTTTCAGTATTTTGTTTCCCCCATAAGTTTCATCATTGAATAACGGATGCCCAATATGACTAAAATGCGCTCTTATTTGATGTGTCCTGCCGGTTTCAAGTTTACATTCAACTAAAGTAACATAGCCGAATCTTTCAATAACCTTATAATGAGTTACTGCATGCTTTCCGTAATCTCCATCCGGGAAAACTTGCATTACTTTACGGTTTTTTAAACTACGACCAATATTGCCGGAAATCAGACCATTATCTTCCTTAACATCTCCCCAAACGAGAGCTTGGTACAAACGGTTAATTTTGCGGTCGAAAAACATTTTGGCTAATTTAGCTTGCGAAAGTTCATTTTTGGCAACAACTAATAAACCGGAGGTGTTTTTATCAATCCTATGAACTAATCCTGGTTTTACAGCCTCTCCATTCTGGTATGGCAAGTCCTTAAAATGATATACTAAAGCATTAACAAGGGTTCCGGTATAATTCCCGTATCCGGGGTGAACAACCATCCCAGGCTCCTTATCAACTATAATGATATCATCATCTTCATAAATAACTTTAATTGGAATGTTCTGAGGTATTAATTCTATTTCACGAGGAGGATGAGCAAATACTATACTTATAACATCTCTCGGCTTTACTTTGTAATTAGGTTTAACTTGTACATTATTTACAAGAATATTGCCGGCTTTAGCGGCATTTTGTATCTTATTACGTGATATAGCTTCGAGTTTATTAGTAAGATATTTATCAATCCGCAAAAGCCCTTGCCCTTTATCAACTTCAAAACGATGATGCTCATACAAATCCTGCTGTTCGTCAAGATTGCAGATAGGAGAAGTATTTTTATGTTCAGAATTTTCAGTCATTTGATTAAATAACTTAAAGTAAAAAAAAATATTTTTCTTTGAATTACAATTTAAAAAGTTTCACGCAAATATATTAAACGCAAAAGTACGTTAAAGTTTAGATATTGCAAACTACTCTTTTTTGGGTAGCGTCCAATTTAGTGGGTAGCGTCCAATTTAGTGTGTCTGAGGCAAGGTTTTCAATAATTTACCAATATAACTAACGGGCAAATTAAATTAAATATAAAAAAAGCCCCATAACATTCATGCTATGGGGCTAAAATAAATTTTGGCGACGACATACTCTCCCGGGTGTTACCCCAGTACCATCTGCGCTGGCAGGCTTAACTTCTCTGTTCGGAATGGGAAGAGGTGGACTCTACCGCTATAATCACCAAAAAGCCTTCAGTATTTTAAAGTTATTGCTTTTTTGCA
>PWLF01000047.1 GCA_003559475.1 Bacteroidales bacterium | reverse complement strand
GGAGCTCAGCAAGAAATCATGAAGCAACATGAAAGACGCAGACAAGGAGAGATAACAATAAAAGATAATTGGGATGAATGGATAGAGTTTCTTGAAGACCTGGACTCAATGATACCTCCTACAATTGTTTTTATTGACACTCATCCTTCTCAATGGACAATGGATGATTGGATACATGAAAGTATTGAATGGTAATTTGTTTAAATACATTTTAGAATTATAAATAAAGGGGTTATTTGATAATAAATGTTTCAAATAACCTCTTTTCCTTTTCTTATCAACCAAAGATCACTCATCTTTTTATAAAACTCTTCAATAGGTAAATGCGTTGGCAGTACTGCATTGAAAAAGTTATACTTTCGTAAATCATGGTCAATAATATTGCTTTTTACTTCATCATAATATTCAGTACCGGGCATTGGTGTTAAAATTGTATATCCTGCATAAGCTACTTTGTGGCTTGCTGCATAATCAGCCATTGCCTTAAAATCGTCTGATGTATAATTAGTGGGAATTACATAATTGCCTCTAAGCATAATTCCGTTATTATGAAAAATCTCTATAGCTTTTTGAATATATGTTGATGATGAATTTTTATTATAACTCTTTAGTTCATTTTCTTTGTAAGATTCAAAACCGCAAATTACTACTTTCAAACCGTTTTTTGCTAATTTCTCTATTAAACCGGGATTATTAACAGCAATATCAGCTCTTATATCCATAATAAAATCCTTCTTGATTTTTTCCTCTTCAATCCTTGTGAATAAAGCATCAATATACTCAATATCTACAATGGTATTGGCATCAGCAAACCTCACAATGTCATAATCAAGGGATTTTAATTCGGAAATTATACTTTCTATGTTTCTTTTATAATAAGACTCATTATTTTCTTTCCAAATAGAGCAAAATGTACACTTATACGGACATCCTAAAGAGGTAAACATGTACGTGACGGGTTTATTAGCATTTTTAACTTTATAAGCTTCCCGCCATCTTTCTATAAGCATACGGTCCGGCATTATAAAATTGTTGTTTGCGGCATCTATCGGTTTATCAACTCCTTTGGTTTTTATATAATGAGTGCCATTATTAATATTTATTCCGGGAATGTCTGCAAAGTTTTGCTTTTTTTCTTTTGCATTGACAATATCAATAATCTTTTGACCGGCATGTCCTTGTATTGCAATATCTATATGTTTGTCGTAGCAATCATCCAAACGCAAAGTAACATATTGACCTCCAATTATTGTTGTAATGTCAGGATTTACTTTTTTTGCCGTTCTTAATATTTGTTTGCCATAATATAATTCGCTTGTAATTACTGTTGTACCAACAATGTCAGGGTTTTTATCTGTAATCAGATTTTTTATTAACTCTTCTAATTCCGGAGCATCAGGATTAATATCATATTCGGCTTTTGTATCAAAAACTTCAACATCGTAATCCTTTAAAGCTGATGCAAGGGTAAGTAATCCAAGGGGCGGACCAATAAGCTTTTTATGAATAAAATTTTTTGCTTCTTCTGAAGCATATTCAAGAATACCATTATAAGGTGATCTTGGAGTATTTATAAGCAAAATCTTCATTTGCGCCAAAAGTGTTTAAAGTCCTGTTTTGTAATTTACTTTGTCAATATTATATTTTTTTAATCTGAGAAATCCTCATTATAAATATTTTACAAGCTTCAGTAGAGTGGGATAGGAGCTTGTTTTCATACTAACTTTGACATACCATAAACATTAAAATCACCGTCAAAAAAACGCGATATTCTTTTCAAGCTATCTCCGGGTCCACACTCAACAAATTCATGTACTCCTTGTTTTATAAGTGCAATATTAGTCTTGTGCCAATCAATATTTGTAAATAAATTATTTAATATTTCTGTTTTAACTTTACCTGAATTATCAATCTGCTTCTGATTAATTGATGAAAAAAGCTTATAAGAAGGATTTTTTACTTCTATTCCTTCAAAAATTATATCTTCAAATCCTTCTGAATCAATTTGTTTAGAATGATAAGGAATAGAAACAGGAAAAATATTCAGTTGTATCGCACCTTCTTCTTTTGCTGCATTTAAAAGAATATTTATATCATTTTCTTTTCCAACGATAATAAAGGAATGGTCATTGTTTTTTATTACAATTTCACAATTTAATGATTTTTTATTTAAAATATTTATTATATCATTTCTTGATAGCCCTGTTATGGCGAGCATTCTATAGTTTTTATCACAAAATTGCTTATTTAATAATTCATAGACCCTTTTGATTATTTTTGCACCATCATCAAAAGAAATAGAGCTTGTACAATAAAGTGCTGAATAGATTCCCATACTTAAAAATGATACATAGTCAGGTTTTATTGACTGAGATTTTAAGATATCGCTATACATGCAACTAATAAGGTATGATACCATTTGATTCTTTTGTTCATCATCAAGAAAACTATTATGCAAGATATCAAAATCGGTTATATCAACACCTGTATTCTCTTTTATTTCAAAGAGTTTTTCATTAAAATCTACGCCGTATTTTTTTATTATATCAACTTCATTTCCTTTATATTTCAGCACAAAAGCAGGAAACAAAAAGGTAGGGGTATCCATATTTAAGTTACATTTCTTATTTAGTCAATATTGATAATGTTATTCTCATGCTCAATTATCAATATCTGCATATCTATTAACTCTCCAATGGTTCTTACAGGATGTTTCAGACTATATTTTCCTATAGTTTTAAGATCAATATTCAGATTATATTTCTTTTTAAAAAGTTCTATAAGTTCAAGAAACATAAGAGAATCACCATCAAGGTCATCAAAAATATGAGTGTTATTATTTATTTCATCAGTATTTACCTCACATTCTTCAGCAAAATAATCTATTACGATTTTTCTTACATCATTTTTTATTTCTTCTGTAATAGCAGTCATTTTATCAAAATTTTGTTATTAATTTAATAGGCATTTTAAACTACAAAATTAACATATTTTGGGTATTTTCAAACATATTTTTTAAATACTAAAGTTGCATTATGACCGCCAAAACCAAAAGAGTTTGAAATGGCATATTGCATATTATGTTTGCGAGCTTTCCCGGGGACATAGTCAAGGTCAAGTTCCGGGTCAGGGTTTATCAAGTTTGCTGTAGGATGTATTTGCTGTTCAATCAATGATTTTACTGTAATAACTCCTTCAATTATACCTGCAGCTCCAATAGTATGCCCAATCATTGATTTAGAAGATATAACAGGGATATTATAAGAATTTTTTCCAAATAAATTTTTAATCGCTAATGTTTCATACTTATCATTCAGAGTTGTACTTGTCCCATGAGCATTAATATGATTAATATCTGATGTTTCAACTTTAGCGTGTGAAAGCGCTTTATCCATATTAAAAAGCATCCCCTCACCATTTTCTTTAGGAGAGACAATATTATATGCTTCGCTGGTTATAGCGTATCCTGCCAGCTCAGCAAATATTGATGCTCCTCGTTTTTTTGCCTTCTCTTCAGATTCAATTATCATTGCACCGGCTCCTTCTCCAATAACAAAACCATCCCTGTCGTTTGAAAACGGACAACTAGCAAGTTCGGGATTATCATTTCGCGTTGAAAGTGCATACAACTCATTAAATCCCATAATTTCTTCAGGGTTAATTACAGAGTCGGCGCTTGCTATTACAACGGCATCTGCCTGGTCATTAACAATCATTTCATATCCTAATGAAATTGCATAAGCCGATGATGCACAGGTTGTAGCTATAGAAAAATTCGGTCCCGTGAACCCATGATCCATTGATAACCAAGCACTCAAAGAGTTGTTCATAGCTTTTAAAATGCTATTTTTATCATCTTTTTGCTTTTCTAATGATGAATATCCGGTGTTTACAACTCCTGCAATAACAGCAACCCTTTCTTTTGGATAGTATTCAGTATCAAAGTGCTTGCCGATTCCTTCTTTTGCGCAGACAATACCCATTTTGGTAACTCTCGTCATCTGCTTTGAAATTCGCCTTTTAACAAAATTGCTAGCGTAATCTTCAAATTCAGCAGGCAATTCAGCAGCTATTCGGGTTTCTAATCCTGAGGTGTCAAAACTCGAGATATTTTTTACTCCCGACTTTCCTTTAAGCAGATTTTGCCAGCAGTCATCAATATTTAAACCTAAAGCATTTATAGTATTTATAGAGGTTATAACAACTTTTTTGCTCATATTTCCGATAATAATTTATAAAATTTAAATGCAAAGATATGCTTTTTTTGTTGCTAATAGGAGTCTAATTTTTCTTTTGCTATTTCTTTAAATTTCCGATTTAAATGTTCCTTGAAATGTTTACCAACTTCATCAAAGGTTTTTAAAAGTTCAGGGAAAGTGCCTTCTCCACCTATAAAATCCCAATATTCATCACCAACCAAGAAATCATTTGATATGTCCATCATTCCGGACTCTGTAAATCTTGAATATGGTTCTGGATGATATGGGTTATAAGGAAACGCTAAATAAACATTAACCGGTTTTCTTCTTCTTGCAATCCACTCTAATAGTTTTGTTTTACTTTTTTCAAAAACGTCAATATTTGGCTTTACAGTCTTAATTTCAAAATAGTATTCTTCACCATTTCTTTTCATATAAAAATCAGCAATATTTCCAGATTTTTGAAATTCCCCATTTTCAGATGATGCATTCAATACTTCATCTCTTTCTTTAGAAATATCAGCTTCACGTTCACTATTTCTAAGTTTAGCAATAATGTTTCCTATTACTGATTTTTGATTTTTTGAAATAGCACCACCAACACCATAATTTCTGAAAGATTCTTCTGCTGTTTCAGATGCTATAATTACTGAAACTTCTTCATAAATTGACATTCCTAAAGTTGTTGCCATTGAATGTATAAAAGAGTAAGCCGCTATCTTCTCATTATCTTGGATTAACCTTGCAAGGAAAGGCATTGAAGTCGTTTCTCTTCCATAAGATTTTAGTTTTGCTTCTAATTTATGAAAAAGCAAATCTTTAATTTTTTGTTTTTGGTTATCTGATAAAGCCATATATCATAAGTTTTCTAAACCTTCAATTTTAGATGTTCAACAGAAATTCCTAATCTATCAATAAGTTTTTTCATACATTTTTTAAGTGAAATATTATTTCTGAATATGCAGCTCTATCTTTTTCTACTCGATTCAGAACGGGTCGTTTATACTGATTAACAATTTTCATCCCTGCCATTTCTGCTATTTTTGGATATAGTCCGTATTTGTCATTGGCTACTAAAAATACATTATAATCTTTTTTAAGAAAACGTTTGCTGTTTATCAAAACATCAGCAATTCCTTTAGCATAACTTTCTCTTGCTTCTCTTCCCTGTCCTTTATACAACGGACCTATTTCTAACTCATCTTTTCTTTCGAACCCAAACAAATCGTATGAATATGCGTGTTGCTCGTGATAATCAATTAAACCAACATATGGTGGACTTGAAAAAATACCATCAATTTTGTTCTCACTAACTTTTCGTGAAAAGTCCGGCATTTTTTCTCCAAGGCTAGAAATTATATCAAGATTACGACTATCTCCTGTTAAACAAATTTGATTTGAGTTTGTCCTTAATTTATCAAATTGTTTTAATCGTTTGATTGTGTCAGTTGAATAGCGATTCCACCAAGTATCAATAGAAAAAAGAGGTTTGCATATCTTACCATGTTTCTTGCAATAATAAGTTGTTATTTGTGGTTCTTGAAGAGTTGCTAAATCAGAATGCGTTGTTGCTCTACATGAACGGATAGTTCTACTTAAAACTATACTTAAGATACGTTTTGTAGGTATATCTTTAATATCTTTAATCTCATTGAATACGAAATCTATTTCATCTCGAATAACTTTTGTAAACCATTTATCCAAAAAAGAATCAGATTTTTCTTGTTTGAGTTTTATTTTGTATTTATCAATTAACTGATGATAAATTGGCAAGAATTCCTTTTCTTTTTTCTTACCATACTCTTTCTCATTAATCTCCTTTTGTTTAACCTTATATTTGAATTCAGGAGAAGGGAAATATTTAGCATTGAAAACTTTTAGCTCTTCAAGTAACTCTGTTTCAAATTTAACATTATTTCGGCTTTTGAGATATTCCTTTAGCTTAAATGATATTTCTTTTGCTGTGTCTTGAATAAGTTGAATATTGTATTTACCAACTTTTGAATTGCTTATATGAGCGTTAAAAGCAGAAATGTCAATACCAATTGCATCAATTCCTAATTCATTTGCCTGAACTAACGTTGTTCCTGAACCACAAAACGGGTCAAGTACAATATCTCCTTTTTTAAAAAAAACTTCAGTTTTAAATTTGTCTGTGTGAGAATCTAAGAAGTACTCTACTAATTGTGGTATAAATTTACCTTTGTATGGATGTAACCGGTGTACGTGTTTAGTAGTCTCATATTCTTTATATTCAGAAAAAGATAATGTCCAGTTTAAATCATCACCCAATTTGTTTTTCCAGCGTTCTTCTTTTGTACTATTGTTTTGTTGATAGTATTTGATTAATTCTTCTTTTGCCACTTGTGTAGTTCCATTTTTACCAATTTTTGCAACTTTACCATATTGGATTAAATAGGAGATATTGGATGTTGTAACATTTTTATTCAAGTATTTAGAAGCCCATTCACTTGCTTCCTTTATTGATAATAATTCTTCCATATTATTTATTATTTGTAATTCTATATTTTATTTTTTGCTCTGCTGCTTTTAGAATACTCAAATCAGATTCATCATCTAATATTTTGTATGCAATTTGGTCGCTTAGAAACTCATTTAAAAGTTCTGTTTCATCAATTTTGAAATATTTGGCAATCTTTTTAATCCACTGTTTTGTTGGTTGTCTTTCGTTTCGCTCGATTTTTGCTAACAAAGATATATCTATATCATTATTTGTTGCAACTTCTTTCAAAGTCAGTCCTGCAGTTTCTCTCAGAATTCTAAGATGTTCACCAAAAGTTGTTATTACTTTAAATTGTGTCATTGGTCAAATTTTGTCCAAATTTATAAAATAATCTCACTATTAGCCGGATAAAGTCCAAAAAGTTATCAACAAAATGCGTTAGCAAAAAAAGACTCTTTTGGTTTTTCGGCGCTGGGCTGTGTGTGGCAAAACCAAATGTGCCATTTTTGCTTTTTATTTGCAAGCATTATGCCGGATTTATAGTTAGGACTAATTAATAAGTCCCAAAAAACCTTTTGATAAGCACATAGCAATTCGACCGGGATTTAGGTCAATACGGAATACTCGCCGGGGCTTGCAGAGCTCTCATATTCCTATAATTGTGCAACGTTTTTTATCTTGACATTAACATTGTTTTTGAATATATACCTTGCTTAGTGTAAAGCCTGTAAATATATATTCCACCATTCAATATATTGCCATTTTTGTCATTTCCATCCCATGAAATCACTTGTGGACCTGACCTCATAATTTTAAAATATTTTACTGCATTACCCGATAGATTGTATATTACTAAGTATGCTTCATCACAGTCTATTAGATTCAACTCAATGTTTGTAGATTCGTAAAAAGGGTTAGGATAATTCTGATTCAACCTATAAGACTTTATCCAATTATTTTCAACAAAAGTACCTTGATGTTCTGATTCAATTGCCCCAATATCAGGAGCATTATCATTATACTCTTCTGAACTTAATTGAACAATAGTATCGCCTTCCCAAATAAAGAATGCAGCGCCACTATCAATACATGGAGAATCCTCAGAAAGGGCAAAATCATGTTTATGTTCATCAACAAAGCTAGGATCCAAATTAAAAATATTTCCGCCACCATTTAAGAAATTACTTGGTAAAGATTCTGATTGTAAAAGAGAATATGCAAATATAGCAGTGTCTTGTTCATTATAATACGCCATGGCCTGGTTGCCAAAAAAAATTGAATTAACAATATAAGGTTGAGCCTGCCAACCAAAGTAAATACCAAAATAGTTATTAAATACGATTGTATTATTAACTATTCTTGGTTTACCGCTATTAACCCTTATACCTGAATTGCTTCCCCAAATTATATTTCGATATGAAATAGCATTGCCACCAGAAATAATAATTCCACTAGTTTGATTATCAAAAATTAAGTTAGAGGCGATGGAATCATTCGATTCATATGATCTAATGCCATATTGACCGTTGTTCGCAACAAGATTATTGAGTATTTCAGAAGTAGACCCAAAACTTGCAATCCCATGTATTTGATTGTTAATCAGTTGATTGTTTTTAATTTGTGCATTAGATTCATAAACTTTAATATCATTTGAATTGTTACTTTTTATTAAACACTCATTTATTTTGATAATCGAATTACCAGATATAATACTAGCTCCATTGTATTGGTAGGTTGAATTATAAATATTTACATTTGAATTTTCTATCCCTAAAGCTCCTGAATAGTAATTAAGTCCACACCATTCATCATCTACATAAGAACCGTATTCGAATTTGCAAAATTTAAATTCAGATATTCTCTCATTCGAATTTAAAATACTTATTGAACCCCATAGTCCATCTTGATTTCGTGAGAAAGTTATTGAATCAGTCTCTGTTCCTTTAGCTATAATATTACCATAAACTTTAATTAGGCCAACACCAATTGTTTCATAATAAAAATCTGTATATTCAGTCGAGGATTTTAAAAGAACTGTAACACCTGGGTCTATTATCAGTGTACTGTCTTCTGGCACAATTGCAATTCCCATAACTATGTATGGAGAATTTTCTACTGACCACCTTCCATGTATAATGCTATTATGAGGGATTTCTTCTGCGGAAATGTAATTATAAGTTACCAATAATGTCAGAAAAATTGAAATTGCTCTTAATTTCATACTTTGTTTTTTATGTGAATTATTCGTTTTGAAGAATGTGTCATAAAAATGTTGCACAACTCGTTTAAATATAATATAATACTTCATCAAGTCATCAAAGCATTGTTAAAATGTTTTTTGTAAAGATACAATTTTCTAGCTTAAAAAAATCATTAAATTTCTTCATTAAACCTTAATTTTATAATCAGATGATGTGTATTCTGAAATAACTAATTCAATATCTTTTAAATTATTAAAAACCCCTTTTGATAAGTATTTATCGGCTGTTTTTGAAATTAAATTATGTAAAAATTCTGTAATTTTATTTTCTTCATTATCAGAAATATCAAAATTATCTAAAGGATAATTTAAAAAATTTAAATCCTTACTTCCTTTTATTTTCTCGTTTTTTATATGATTTAGTATTGGATATATATGCTCCGGATTTTTATGCATATCAATATAATTTTGAATGGAATATTCAAGAATATTAAATCCGATAAAATCCATTGTTTCAAATATTCCAAAAGGAAAAATATTGTTTTTTATAGCTTTATCAGCTATATGAAAATCAATATCATTTTTAATGCAGTAATTAAATAAACCTGCTTGAATTTCAAGGAAAAACCGATTTATAGCAAAAGCACTTTCCTTGTCTTGTAAAAATGATACTTTTGATATTTCTTTTGTAAAAGCAGCTAATTTTAAAACAGAATTTTTAGTAGTTTTATCCGTAGGAATAATTTCTACGAGATTATTTGTTTCAACAGGATAAAAAAAGTGTAAACAGGCAAAGTTAGCACGAAATCCTTCATCTATAGTAAATCTGTGGGGTAGGATAGAGGAGGTGTTGCTGCAAATAATCGAATTTTTATTTGCAATTAAATATAATTCTTTAAACAAATTGTTTTTAATGTTAATATCTTCGTTTACAGCTTCAATTATAAGGTTGCAAGGTGCAATCTCTGCAAGTGAATCTGAAATTACTACAGAATTGATCTTCTTTTCAAAATCTTCTTTGGAAAAAAGTCTTTTATATTTACGTTTAAATTTTTCACTCTCTTCTTTATAAGACGATATATTTATCCATACCAAATTGTAATCATATTTTGATAAGTGGCGAAAAATACTTTGCCCCATTTTTCCATCACCAATAATCCCAATTGTCTTAAACTCACTCATTTTAAATAACCGGTTATTAAAAACTAATAATATTTACAAACAAAACCTGCTTGCATAAACTTACTTACTTCTGTTACAAAACTAAGGATTATATCATCCTTCTCTAATTTTTCTTCTTTTAATATTTTATCAAGACATAAAAATACCATTGGTGGTCCGACATATCCCATCATTGATATTTTTGTGTATAAAGTTTCTTTTTTAATGCCTAACTTTTCACATTCCTCAATAATAGCTTCTGAAATATGCTTTGACGGGAAATTTATCTGAAAAAATTTTATCTTGTTTATATCAAAAGGGTATTTATCCATCATTCTTTTAAGTCCTTTAAAAAAGACCGACCCGCTATCTTCATAGAATAATTCTCTAAGGTTATCATTTAACATCTGGCTCAAGTGATGGTAACCTTTTTCATATTCTTCCTTTGGGTTCATAAAATAAGCAGGTCTTTTATTTCCCATTGCAGAGGGCTTATTTCCTCCAATTGACTCCATATAACAATTTTCAAGGTATAATCCTTTTTTTAAATTGTTTTCTTCTGCTTCAATAACAATAGCTCCGGCGCCATCACTTAGGAAGTATCTTAGCAATAGCTCTTCTTTGCTTGCTAATGGCTGATTGTAGTATTCGCTTCTTAGCTCTGATGATGATATTCCGCTTGATACAACAAGTGCCTTTTTATACCTTCCTGATTTAATAAACTCATAAGCTGTAAGCAATGCCTTATATGCTGAAGTGCAATTAGCGTGAATTGACATTTCACCGCATGAATCAATTCCAAGTGCTTCCTGTATTCTAACCGATGCTGTCGGCATTTGATACTGATGAGCGCTACCGTAAGCAATAAAATCAATATCAGAAGGATTTAATCCTGCATTTTTCAGTGCCTTAGAGGCAGCTTTTGCCGACATTGAAATATTATCTTCAGTGAATTCTCCGGTATTAGGATTTATTGCAAAATGGTAAAATTCAACCTCTATTAACTCCGACATAATATTTTTCATTCTCTGAAGCCACTTAGCTGTTTTAACAGGCAAATCAGTCATCTCCCCAAGGATGTTATCTACTTCATGAAAAGGTATGGGGTTGCCGGGTAAAAAATGACCTGAACCTGTTATTTTAACTGAAATACTCATAATTTCAATACTTATTTATCTTGAAAGTTATCATAATTGTTAATTATATCAATAGCTTTAGCTTCCAAATGCTCTTTATCGTAAATATTATTAATTACTCCCAACTCTAATGCTTCTTCTGCATTTATTGCCCTTCCCGACAAAATCATTTCCAGTGCTCTTCCTCCGCCTATCAGGTAGGTTAATGAACTGATACCTCCTAATCCGGGCATTAAATCAAAAGAAACTTCAGGCAAACATAGAATTGCCGATTTTTGAGCTATTCTGTAATTAGCCGTTAAAGCCAACTCAAAGCCGCTACCATAGCAAATACCTTTTAATAAGGCAATTTTCGGTTTTGTTAATCCATAAATTATCTCAAAAGCTTTTAAATTCCTGTTTATCAAATTATTAACATTATCTCTACCGTAATTAATATTTTCTACCAACTCTTCAACATTTGCACCACTTGAAAAATGTCGCCCTTTAGACTTAATTATCAGTCCTTTAAACTTTTCATGGCGCAATTCCTTATCACATATATACGATAATTCTTCAAAAAACTGCATATTCATCTGATTTCCCGGAGGTGTTGAGAGCTCCAGAAATGCTATGTTATCGTTTTTATAATATTTTATCGTATTTAAATTCATTTTTTAAAATCAGCCGATATCTATAATAAAATCGGGCTATTTATAAGCATTTGCAATACTTTTATTAATACACTTAAAGCTTTACTTTAAATCTTTAGCCAGTTCGCAAAACAATTTTGTTTCTTCTTTTAAAGCATCATTTTTATCAAGCTCATAAGCATTTTTTAAAGCTTTTACGATATTATTTATGACTTCTAAGGGTTTATCATCTGTCATTTTTTTTGCCATATCAAAAGAGTATTCAAAGCTGTTTTTCGGATTGCAGATAAAATCTATTAAACCATTATCATACGCTTGTTTTGCCGGCATGATATTACCGCATAAAATCATATCAATGCTTTTTCCCATTGTCATGAATCTTTTAACAGCGTAGCTTCCGCCCAGTCCGGGCATCAGATTATGAATACTTTCAGGAAAAGCCAGCATTGCTTTTTCGGATGCAACTCTTATATGCGAAGCCAAAGCTATTTCCAAACCTCCTCCAAAACAAACACCTTCTATTGCTGAGATAACAGGTATATTCAAATCATAAATAAAGTTTAAAAGGTCTTTGCCGGAGCTTAATTTATCTTTTATGGAGTTATCTTCAATTTGCTGCTTAATGGATTTTATATCTGCTCCTGCAGAAAAATTTCTGCCAGCACCTTTTATAATTAAAGATTTTGACTTGTTTTCCTTAATAAAAGTGCAAAGAGATTGCTTATCAATAAATTCAGGTTCTAATAAATAGTTTTCAGGAGGGTTATTTAGTGTTAATATCGAAATACCTGAAATATGCTCAAGATTAGTCATTTTTAAAATAATTATTTAAAATTTCCGGAATATCGAGTGGATTACGCTTTTTATCAACAAACAAGCATTTTACTACTGCCTTACATATTTTTTCATCTTCATCATTTCTTATTTCATGGTTAAAAACCAGAAAAAATCCTCTTCTTTTAAAAGATGTGATAACAAAAGCTTTTTCAAAAAGACACATTTCTTTAATGTACTTAATGTTTTGTTCTACAACAACAAGAAAGTTCTCTGTTTCTTTGAAATACTCGTAAAGACCAAGCTTTTTAATTATCTCCCATCTTGCTTGTTCAAGATAGTTTAAATATACTGAATTGTTGACATGACCAAAAGAGTCAAGTTCATATCCTCTTACTTCAAAATTAAACTTAAAATCCATTGAAATAAAATATAATTAATTAACATTTTTAGAATTAATAATCAAAAGTACAATAAAAACAATTTTATTTTTCTAAAAGGATAGCAAACTTACATAAAATTATTAATTATTATATGATTATTTAGGGTTAATGGTAAAATTTTATTTTGATGTAAAAAAAAGTTCACGCAAAGGTCGCGAAATGATTAAATGCGAAAAGTTCGCAAAGATTTTAGTTTTCTATTTATTGCAATGATTTTATAATAGCTGATTTTTTCTTTTGCGACTTTACTGTATTTTTTCCTTTGCGGGCTTAACGTGGGACTAAAAGAAGAAAGTTTTAACACGTTAGATATTTATCCTTCGTGTTTTATTTATCATTTTTTCCTTTCGTTATTGAAATTTTTGCAATTATTTTGCATTTATAGTGTTTTATTTATAGTTTTGAACAAAAAACGATGGATAAAATCCTAAGAAGTTATAGTGCATATTAGAAGACAGAATTAGTATCGAAAATATGAAAATTTTCATTAAATTTGCAACATGGAATTTGAAAAAATATATAATGAAAACTGTTTAATTACAATGGGCAATATGCCTGACAATTATATTGACTTTGTAATTACATCACCACCTTATGATGATATTAGAAATTATAACGGCTATCAATTCGAATTTGAGAAAATTGTCCAAGAATTATTTAGAGTATTAAAACCCGGAGGCATTATTATTTGGGTTGTTGCAGACGCTACCATAAATGGAAGTGAAACAGGAACATCTTTCAGACAAGCTTTATACTTTAAAGAAATAGGTTTTCGATTACATGACACAATGATTTACTACAAAAATAACCCAATGCCTCAAACAGGAAATAGATATCATCAACATTTTGAGTATATGTTTGCTTTTTCAAAAGGAAATCCTAAAACATTTAATCCAATTACTGAGTCAACAAAATATCATGGTCTTGCAAACATGAAGAATAGGGGGCAAGAAGGTTCTTTAAATTATCAAAAAACCGAAAGAACAAAAGAAAAAAAAGTTGGAAATGTTTTTAGTTATTCTATTGGTGGAGGCATTTCTACAAAAGACAAAATTGCATATAAACATCCGGCTATATTTCCTGAAAAACTTGTAGCAGATCAAATTAATACCTGGACAAATGAAAATGACTTGGTTTATGACCCTTTTATTGGTAGCGGTACTACTGCGAAAATTGCACATATTTTAAAAAGAAACTGGATTGGATCTGAGATTTCCAAAGATTATGTTGAAATAGCAGTTCAAAGATTAAAGCAGTATACAGCAAATAATTTATTTTCAACTTGATAGATATGGTTTTAATAGAAAAAGGATCTCAAACTGCTAAAGATGGTTTCCAAAATGAAGATGATATAGTTCGAAAATTCAATAATTGGAAAAAAGATAAAGATGCACAATCCTGGCTGGTTTTAATGAAATACAAACTTTCAGAAATTGAGTATGTTGAAGCTGTAAAAATATCCGGTTTTAAAACAGATGTTCAGGTTCAAATAACTATAAAACTCAAAAAAGCCATAGACGTTGAAAATATGCAAGTAAAACTTGTAAGTAATCCAAAAGGGTTTAATCAAATTGACAAACGTTGGGTTGACAAATATACAGAAATGTGGAATATTCCTGAAAATATTGTATCAATTCTTAAGCGTTATACAGGAGAAAAAGCATCAAAAAAGAAAGACCTGAAAGATAAGCGTAGAATGTTTGCAAATGAATTCACTAAAATAGAGCAAAAAAAAATAGTTACATGGCTAAAAAAAAATCAATCACTTATAGTCTCGGATATTCTTAAAGGAAGAGGTAAATTTGCAGCTGAATGGATGTTAGTTGCTCAGAAAGTTGAAAAAAATGCACGATGGATTTTAAAACCAATAAACTTTTGTTTGAATTACTTCGGAAATGGTGAAATTGAAATAACTCAAAGAGGAAACTTTAAAATTGGAAGAATTACAATGCAAAGAAAAGGTGGTGATGGAGGCAGAGATACTGCAAAAATGTTGCAATTTAAAATTAATCCTGCTGAATTGTTTGACATTGAATAAAAATATGTACTATAACTGGCATTGTCTTGCCTAAAACTGGGATATCTCAAAAAAATAAGCCACGAATTCACGAATAAAAACTCAGAAAGTTTGTAAAAAAAGTTCACGCAAAGGTCGCGAAATGATTAAATGCGAAAAGTTAGCAAAGATTTTTAGTTTTCTAATTATTGCAAGGATTTTATAATAGCTGATTTTTTCTTTTGCGACCTAACCGTATCTTTTCTTTTGCGGTTTTGCGTGGGACTAAAAGTAGAAAGTAAAAAGTAATGAAACTATCATATATGCCCTGGTATGTTTTTTTTAACGATATTCGTGCATTCGTGGCAACATAATTAATTAGATTAGAGTCTTTTTTTTACATCAATTAATTATTTTAATAATCTGTCATTAATAAAGATATTAAACTCAGATATAGCATTGGGATTATAAAATCAAATATATAAATAATTGCAAACAAAAATCATCGGTTTTATTGATTCCTGAGTTTTATTATATTTTGCATAGGTTTTGAAGGTCATAATACGTGTTTTACCTACTATTTATAAACATTATTTTCTTATCTTTATAAATATGATTAGCTGAAAAGTCTTTTTGGTAGTTTTTTAAAACATAGAACTATGAAAACACTAATCTTATTCGTTGCCCTGCTTATAGTAAGCGGAGCTTCATCGCAACACACCTACAATCTAAGAACTTTCAGAACTCCTCATCATTGCCCGGAGGGTTACCCATTACTCTATTATCTTATTGAAGATATTGAGTATCTACCTGACGAAAGGGATAAAATTTATTTTTATGAGGATTCAATTTATTTAAAAACGGTTAATTATAAAAACCAAACTTTCGTTATTAATTATGTTGATAGCATCACTGTAACAGAAGATGATGATTTTGCTTTTCATCTCCCCCAGGGTGGTTATACGCATATTGCCAAATTGTCTTTACTCGGAAAGGTTTATCGCTACAACGTATATCTTAAAGACGATGACTTCCCTTATGATGTGTTTACAAATGAGGACAAGAGTGTGGTGTATTTTTTACTTGTTTCAAGTCTTTACAGTTCAGAAGTTTTTGGTAAACCTTCTTACTTATTAATTAATTTTTCAACTGTAAATGAAAACCCTTTAAATCCGAGTGAGTTAATACTTGATGTATCAAAGGAACAATCTTTTGGTTTGCCAAAATAGTAACTTTATGAGCAAAGTATTTTTTTAATCAATAAACAAAGGAAAATAACTTCACTTTCCGATACAAAACTTTGCAAAAATATTATCAAGTATATCTTCAACAGATACCGTTCCTGTAATAATCCCTAGATAATGGAGAGCTGATCTTATATCAATAGAAAGCAAGTCGCCGCTTAAATTTTCTTCTAATCCTTT
>PWLF01000191.1 GCA_003559475.1 Bacteroidales bacterium | reverse complement strand
TTGCTGTGTTTTGCAAAAAAAGGCGAAATGTTGTTTTAGAAGGTAAGAATAATAAAAAAAGGGGTTGTTTTTAATTTAAGACAACCCCTTTTTAAACTAAGTTTTTAATTAAAACTTCAGGAATTATTCAAATTAGATAACTCCTTGATCAATCATTGCATCTGCAACTTTAATAAATCCAGCTACGTTAGCACCTTTAACATAGTTAATAAATCCGTCTTCTTCTTTTCCGAACTTAACACAAGCTTCATGAATGTTTTTCATTATGTTGTGTAACTTCTCTTCAACTTCTTCAGCCGGCCAGTTTAACATCATTGCATTTTGAGTTTGCTCAAGACCTGAAGTTGCAACGCCACCTGCGTTAGCAGCTTTCCCGGGTCCATACAATATTTTATTTTCTAGGAAATGATTCATTGCTTCCGGAGTACAAGGCATATTGGCACCTTCAGAAATACATAATACTCCATTATTTACTAAATTTTTAGCATCTTCAAGGTTAAGCTCATTTTGTATTGCGCAAGGCATAGCTATGTCACATTTTACTTCCCATGGTCTCTTACCTTCAAAAAATTGAGCATTAGGGAATTCGTAAGTGTATGGTTTTACTATGTCTTGATTAGAAGCTCTTAATTCAAGAAGGTAGTCAATCTTTTCTCCAGATATTCCATCAGGGTCATAAACATATCCGTCAGGTCCGCTAATTGCAACTACTTTAGCACCAAGCTGAGTAGCTTTAGTAGCAGCTCCCCATGAGACATTTCCAAATCCTGAAATAGCTACGGTTTTTCCTCTTAAGTTCTCACCTTTTGTTTTGAGCATTTCTTCAGCGAAATAAACAGCTCCAAATCCTGTAGCTTCAGGTCTAATTAAACTACCTCCCCAATTTCTGCCTTTTCCGGTAAATACTCCGGTATGTTCTCCTATAAGTTTTTTGTACATTCCATACATGTAACCAATTTCTCGTCCTCCAACTCCAATATCTCCGGCAGGGATATCTGTTTGTGGACCAACATATTTGTACAACTCTGCCATGAAAGCCTGGCAAAATCTCATTATTTCAGCAGGCGATTTACCTTTAGGATCAAAATCACTACCTCCTTTTGCTCCGCCCATCGGTAATGTTGTTAAGCTGTTTTTGAAAATTTGTTCAAAGCCCAAAAACTTAAGACCTCCTTCTGTTACACTTGGATGGAAACGACAGCCACCTTTGTAAGGTCCTATTGCGTTATTAAACTGAACCCTGATGCCTCTGTTTACATGCACTTTGCCATTGTCATCAACCCACTGTACTTTAAATTTAATAACTCTGTCAGGCTCAACAATCCTTTCAATAATGTTTGCAGCTTCATACTTTGGATTTTCTTTAACAACGTCTTCAATTGTTTCAAGAACTTCTTTTACTGCTTGTAAAAACTCTTCTTGCCCTGGATTTCGCTTTTCCAGATCTGATAATATTTTTTCTAAATTCATAATAATTATTTTTAAATGTTTGAAAAAAGGGTGATTTAAATTGTTGATTTTATTACAACAATTTGATAGCGAAATTATACTAATTTTTTTGATTAAAAAAATTTTTTAGTCGGAATAATTTTTTTAAGGCTTTAAAACTATTCCTGTTTTATTTCTCCCATCAATTTTAATAATAGCAGGATTATTAAAACTCACGTGTCTGATAAACTCATCTTCATATTCATGCTTCTGCGAATTAAGAAATTCAACATCGTAATAACCTTCGTTAATAAAAGGATTGATTGTGAAGTATCCTACATTAAAAGAAGTAAGATTTTGGAAAAAATGAGTTCCTTGACTAGGATCTATGCGATAGTCTTCTAAACCGGCTTCAATAATAAGTCTCGCAGCAGAAATATTTGCCCATTTTACCGGCACTCCTAACCAAGGGTCATTTGAACCCCATCTGCCGGGTCCAATAAGAATATAATATTTGTTTTGACTTAAAAGTTGGCTGTTAATATTATTAATTTTATCTTTTATTGTTTTTGTTTCGGATGGTTTAAAAGAATCCGGCTTAACATATATAATATCATAAACATTATCTATTATACCATTTCCAAGAGCTTCATTACTTATTACTATAGATTTTTCCGGATTATTTGTTTCGATATTTATAATATTTTTATCTTGAGCTTCCACGATTGGTCTTATTTGCAGAAAGTGAAACTCTTTGAGTTTCTCATTTTTTGTATCTAAATTGGCGGAAAATTCCATCTCCACATGGCAGTTCATCTCATTTTTCCCCATTTTAAGAAGATTCGTTAAAATATCTCCTAAAGGAAAAGAATTGTGTTTTAAAACATTAGCAAAAGTAATTATCTTTTTTCCGTTTTCATATATCCCATCACGTATTATTTGATCATGATAGTCGAAAGTTGAAGCTGAATATTTTAATGTATTATCTTTTTCAGCATCTTTTATTCTATTTTTATTAAGATTTACACTGTCATCAATACAAGGATAAAACTTGTTTGAATCAAGGTTTAGAGAATAAAATTCTTTTTGACTGTTAGTAAGTGCCAATTCTAAATTTGAAAGTTGAAGTGCTTTTTCCGGATATTTAGGGCAAAATCTAAGTGAAAAACCACCTTCAATAATTGTTTTTCCTAATCCAAATGCAATGTTTGCAATTCCATCTTCAGATTTTTCAGGGTATATTGGATAAAAATTTACAGACCTTGCAACTCCGGATAAAGTTGGGTAAAATCTATTATTATATTCATTCCCTGATATTTCTTGTATTATCACAGCCATCTTTTCTTCATCTATAACATTAGATGTTGCGTTTATGTATGCTTTTGATTCTTTATAAAAAACAGAAGCATAAACGCTCTTAATAGCATTTTCAAGTTGTTGAGCTCTTACTGATTTGTCTTTGTCATTATTTGATATCATGTAAGTGCTATATACGCCTGCAAAAGGTTGATAGTGACTATCTTCAAGAAGACTGGATGATCTAATAGCCAAAGGGTTATTAAAGAAATCAACGATTTGGTTAATAAACTTTTCCATTCTGAAAGTAGTAGATGCTTTAATAAAGAAATCAAGAATTTCTTCATCAGGTTTATCAGAAAGTGCAAAATCATAAAGTTTATTTTCCTCCATAAACTCATCGAATATATCAGTAGTAATTACAACAGTTTTAGGAATAGATACTATTACATTTTCCCACTTATTCATAATATGATTCTTGCTAATCATGGCGTCAATAAAAGCTAAACCTCTAGCTTTTCCTCCTAATTGACCATCCCCTAATCTTGTAAATATTGCGTATTCATCCAGTTGACTTGCAATAACTCCCAGCCCTTTTTTTCGTCTATAATTGTCTATTGTGTTTATCAAGTAGCTTCTTATTTCATCAAGGTTGTTGAAGTCCTCTTTACTTTTGTCTGCAAAAATGTTAGCTATTGCAAATAGAGCTCTGGCTTTTAACCATCTTGAAAAATGGTTGTTTGATACATGATACTCTAATGATTTATCAGGTATTTTTTTTAATTTTATTTGCAATGAGTGAAGATTATTAGCTCTGTCAATTTCTTTATTAGATTCAGGATCAATAAAGGCAAAATCGCCAAAACCATAATTTTCTTTTATATAGTTTTTTAATTCTAATAATAGAGTTTTAGAGTATTTATATAAAAAAGTTATATTTAGTTTATCAATAATATTTTGCTCTAGAGCATTGGAAGATTGTAGCATTATCGGCATAAATGGGGTTTCTTTTTTTACTTTTTTTGTAAGTTTAATTCCGGCATTTTTATCTCTTTCCCCTTTTCTTGGATATCCTATATCTGATATAATACCAAGCAATTGGTCTTTATATCTTTTGTAAAGCGCAACGGCATCTTCATAGTTTTTAGCAAGCAAGATCTTGGGTCTGGCACGCATCCTTAAAGTTCGCTTGTGCTCATTAAGGCCTTCGGTTACCATTTCATTTGTTTGCTGAATCAAAACTTTATATATTGTAGGTAAATATGAAGAATAGTATCTTACAGAATCCTCAACTAATAAAATTGCTTGTACTCCCATATTAAGTATGTCGTAGTCAGCATTCATCTTATCCTCTATAACTTTAATAATTGCAAGCAGAAGGCTGGTATTACCCAGCCAAGAAAATACATGGTCTATAGAACTTAAGTCTTCATTTGCAAGTTTTTGAGATACCTCTCTTGAAAAATGAGTTAATACTACTATAGGAATATCAGGATATTTGCTCTTAACTTTTTTTGCTAAGTTGAAAGCATCTATTTTTCCTATATTTAACATAGTTATAACAAGGTCGAATTTCTTTTTTTTAAGCAACTCAAATGCCTTATCAGCCGAACTTGCTTGTGTAAATTGAGGAGGGTATCTTAAGTTTTTTGATGTGTATTCAAGAAATATTCTTTCATTAATCCTTCCGTCTTCTTCAAGCATAAAGGCATCGTAATTACTACATATAAGCAATACATTTATTATACGCTGTTGCATTAGAAGCTCGTGATTTATTTCTTTAAACTCTAGTTCGTCAATAGTTTGTAAAAGATTATTTTTTAAATCCTTTTCTGAAATATTTTCGTTTTTATTTGAATCCATTTATTATAAAGTATTTTTAAAGTTAAATATATATCTAATTTTTTCAATAACTGTTTATGAGTAAAAGTTTTATTTATTATAATATATTAATGATTTTCTGTTTTTTCCATCCATAATAATATCTAAAGGATTATCAAATCTAACATGTTTAAAGTGTCTGGTTTCATTAACTATATTAGCATCTTTTAGTATATCCCAGTTTATATAATCAATCAGGTCATTATGTTTGACAGAAAAATACCCGACGTTCATTGAGATAACGTTATGAAAAAAATGGGATCCTAATGAAGCGTCAAGAGGAAAATCTTCCAGGCTGATTTCAACAATAATTTTTGCATTAGATATTTGTGACCAGCTAACCGGTATTCCTATAAATTTATCACGTGTTCCCCATCTTCCCGGACCAATTAAAACATATTTTCTATTTTCATTCACCATCTTATTATTAAGCTCTTCAATTTCATCTCTCATTTTCTCAGTTCTTAAACTATCAAATGATTCAACATCTACGAAAATAATATCATGCAGATTGTCAATTTTTCCATTACCCATTCCATTCTCAGAGTATAATAGCAATTTATCGTTATCAATTTTATCAATATTTATTTCTGATTCAACCAAATTTTTAATAAGTGGCTTTATTTGCAACAAGTAAAATGATGCTCTACCTTGTTCATCTTTATTAAGGTCTATTGCGTATTCAATTTCAATTGGCGTTCCCATAGCTTCTGATACAATATCTAAAATTGTATCTAGGGTTTTTGCCAGAGGGATATAATCGTATTTTAATATATTAGCAAAATTGATTACTCTGGGTCCGCTACTTTGAGCTAATCCTGGGACAGTTCTTTCATTACTTACATCATAAATGCTTGCTGTATGTTTTAATGTACCATGTTTTTCTGCCTCACTTATTTCAAGTTTAGATAAACCAGCATCTTCTCCATCTAAAAGATTTAAATCATTTTTATCTAAGTTAATGGCATAAAAGTGAACTTGAGAATTTCGAAATAATTCTTTAGGAGTATAGATTTCAAGTTTTGGATGAGAAGGAGAGAATCTATATGTTTTTTCTCCTTCTACAACATATTTTCCAAGACCAACAGCAGTTACAGCAAATCCCTCCTCAGGCTTCATATAAGAAAATGGATAAAAATTGTATGATTGCGCAACACCACTGATATGTGGGTAAAAGTAGTTTTCATACTGATTGCCAACAACTTCTTGTATAGCAACACCCATTTTCTCTTCTTCTATTTTGTAATTTACAGCTTTGAAATAAGATTGTGCTGTTGGTGAAAAAATTGAAGCAAAAACCATTTTTATTGCATTCATTAATTGTTCTAATCTAACTTTTTCATCAGGATGGTTGTTTGGCAAAAGATAAGTGTCAAATATTCCTGCAAAAGGTTGCATCAAAGAGTCTTCAAAAAGACTTGAAGATCTAACTGCTAATGGTTTATCCACAACTGAGATAAATCTATTTAATTTTTTTACTAAATTATCGGAAAGTTCTCCAGTTATAAATATTTTTTTTATGGAGTCATAGTTTGTTTCTTTATATATTTTGTCATAAAGATTATTTTTAAATAAGAAATTTTCAAACTCTTCAGTCCCAATAATGGATGTTTTGGGTGATGTTATTTTTATTTCCGGTATTATTTCACTAAATTCAAAATTATTTATAAGCATATTTATAAAAGCTAATCCTCGTCCTTTACCACCCAAAGAACCGGAGCATAACTTTACTACATTAGAGTATTCCAGTAAAGCAGATTCTTCAAAATTCACAACCCTCCCTTTCTTTTTGTCATGAATGCATTGTTCTACAATATCAATAAGATATTTTCTAAGAATTCCGGGTGAGTCAAAATCTTCAACTTTTAAACTTTTAATTTTTTTAGCTATTTGAATTTCTCCTCTAGCCATTAACCAATGAGAAAAATGATTCTTTTTGGCATGATAGATAAGTGATTTCTCAGGTATGGTTCTTAAGTGGTTTTGAAACTCTTTCATAGAGCGAGCAACAGCTAAATCTTTTCTGCCTGTCTCATCTTTATAAACAAAATTTCCGAAACCAAGAAAATAGTTAATAAAGCTTCTAAGGTCTTGTTTTAATGTCTCAGAATTTTTATTAATAAATGTTGATCTATACTTATAAGCTTTATAAGAGTTTTCCGAATCTGATGATTGTAAAACTGCAGGAAGATCAGGAGTTAACTCCTTTACATATTTTAATAATTCTATTCCTGCTTCATCATTCAGAATGCCATCTTTGTTAAACCTAACATCAGATATTAGGCATAATAAATTATCTTTATATTTGTTGTATATATCAATAGCTTCTTCATAATTTGAAGCTAATAGAACTTTAGGTCTGGCACGCATTTTAAGAAGTTTGTATAGTTCATCAGTATTAACTTCTTCAATAAGCTGTCTTGTTTGCTCAATAACAATACTGTATAATATTGGCAAATATCTTGAATAGTATTTTGCGGAATCTTCTACCAACAATATTACTCTAACCATCCCAATAGAAATATCCTTTTCTACATTTTGTTTATCTTCTAAGTATTTTATCATTGCTAAAAATACATTAGAGTCACCGTTCCAAACAAATATTTTATCAATAGATTTTATATTTTTGTTTCCATCTTCAAATAATGCAATATCGCTATTATTGTTTAGCATTAGAAAAACGGGCATGTTATTATATATTTGCTTTATTATTTCACTTAAGTGTATATGAGTGGATTTTTCAATACCCATCATAACTATTACCATATCAAAATGTTTCTCTTGAAGTTTCTCTAAAGCTTCTTCGGGGGTTGAAACGCCTGTTATTCTTGGTGCTGATGAGAGATTAAGTTGGAAATATTCGCCGGTCACTTGTTCAAAAAATTTACCTTCCTGCTCGATGATAAAAGCGTCATATAAATTTGCAACTAAAAGTATTTCTCTAACTTTAAACTGCATTAAATCATGATAAATATCGCGGTCAGAGCTATATTTTATAAGAAATTTTTGTAAAAGTTGTCTGCTGATTTTGGGAGTAGGGATTTGTGATGGTTCTTTTTTTGCTTCATCAATTTCTTTCTCGCTTGTTTTTTTTAGTAATTCTTTACCAATAATTGTATTTAAATTACTTGATATTATATTTGAGATGTTATTTAATAGATTGTTCTCTTCGTTCAAAAAAGGTCCTTCATCAGCTTCGGGAAACTCCTTAGTGTAAAATATTTCTATTTTTCCTGTTTTACCATCTATAGTTTCAAATCCTTTTTTTAATAGCCATTTAGTTCTTTTATCATCATTTGAACTTTTAAAAATATTCTCTCCATACTCGATAATAGCTAAGCAATTTTTGTCATATTGAAAGCCATCAGGTAGTATTTTGGCTATTTGGTCCAATATTTTAGGGATAGGCCTTCCTTGCTTTAATATTAATGTTGTCTCATTTATTGCGTTAAGCTCTTTTGAGCGTTCTTGTTTTTCTGTCATTAACTTTTTAATTTCTTCTTTGCTCAATGACAGATCTTTTTTCTTAGATATCGAATGTTTTGAATCAGATTTTAATATTGCCTCAGGTTTATTCTTTTTTTTCATATCAGTCAAATTTTCAATTTGGCTAGCTTCGATTTGATTTTTTTATAATTGGTGTTAGAATTTTATAGTGCTAAAATAGTAAATAATTATACTTAATTTATTAAAAAAAACTCCATAATAAAAAAAATAAAAAAAACAAGAAAAATCGCAAAAATTTTTTTTTGATAAAAAATTAAAATACTTAAAATGTTATAAATATTATTGTGCTAAATAATTATTATTTATAAATTAAAATTTAATAATATGGATGCAAAAGTAAAAGAATTTATGGATTATGTAGTTGCAACTAATCCTGCAGAAAGAGAATTTCATCAAGCAGTTCATGAGGTTGCTGAAAATCTTATTCCTTTCATTGAGGAAAATCCTAAGTACAAAGCTGCTAGAATATTAGAAAGAATGATTGAGCCTGAAAGAGTAGTTATGTTTCGTGTTCCTTGGATAGACGATAGAGGTGAGTTGCAAGTAAATAGGGGCTATAGAATTGAAATGAATAGCGCAATCGGCCCTTATAAAGGAGGAATGAGATTTCACCCAACCGTAAATTTAGGGATACTAAAATTTTTGGCTTTTGAGCAGGTTTTTAAAAATAGCTTAACTTCATTACCACTAGGAGGAGGAAAAGGAGGAAGTGATTTTGATCCTAAAGGAAAAACGGATAATGAAGTAATGAGATTTTGCCAAAGCTTAATGACTGAACTTTCAAGGCATATTGGTCCTGATACAGATGTTCCGGCAGGAGATATAGGTGTTGGTGGACGTGAAGTAGGTTATATGTTTGGACAATATAAGCGAATTATCAATGAATTTACAGGTGTTTTTACAGGAAAAGGCATAGAGTATGGTGGTAGCTTAATTCGCCCAGAAGCTACAGGATATGGAGCTGTTTATTTTGCTGAAGAGATGTTAGCTTCAATAAATGAAGGATTTAAAGGAAAAGTTGTTAGCATTAGCGGATCAGGTAATGTATCACAGTTTGCTGCTGAGAAAGTTATTGAACTTGGTGGAAAAGTAGTTACTTTATCAGATTCTACCGGTTATATTTATGATAAAGATGGTATTGATGAAGAAAAACTAGAGTACGTTAAAGAATTAAAAAATGTAAAAAGAGGAAGAATTAGTGAGTATGCTACTAAATATAATTGTAAGTATGTTGATGGCGTATCAAGACCTTGGGATGAGCAGGCAGATATAGTTTTACCTTGTGCAACTGAAAATGAAATAACAGGAGAAGATGCTAAAAAATTATTAGATAATGGATGTATCTGTATTTCTGAAGGAGCTAATATGCCGTCTACACCGGAAGCTGTTGACTTATTTATAAAAAATAAAATACTTTATGGCCCCGGTAAAGCTGCTAATGCAGGTGGTGTTGCTACATCAGGACTGGAAATGAGTCAAAATTCTATAAAAATGTCATGGACAAGAGAAGAAGTTGATGAAAAACTCCATAATATTATGATTAATATTCACAAAACATGCGTAGAATTTGGTAAAGAGGGTGATTTTACTAACTACGTTAAAGGTGCCAATATAGGCGGATTTGTTAAAGTTGCTGATGCTATGATAGCTCAGGGACATGTGTAGATTAGGTTGATTATATATTGGTCCAATTTAAGAGGGAAACAAAAAAGTTTCCCTCTTTTTTTAATTTAAAAATCAATTATTTTCTATATTTTTGCATTTTGAAAAATTACTACTTAATATTATTATTTAAACTATAATCTATCAGATTCATGGAAAACAAAGAAATTGACCTTAAAGAACTTGTTAAAAATTTTTTATTCTATATTAAAAAAAATATATGGTTCTTGTTGTTAATATTTGTATTAGGAGCTGGCATCGGATTAGGATACTATAAAACCAAACCTCAAATATTTTCAACTTCAGCTGTTTTTTCAACTTCAATAAATAAAGAATTATTAGAACAAATTTTGATAGATATAAAGTATTATGCAGATAATAATTTGGTAATTCCTTTTGAAATTGATGAATTTGAAGATGATAAAGAATTAAAACTAAGAGACTTTTCGTATAGTATTAATTCTCGCTCTGTTAGCCAATTAAGTAATCATTATGTTAGAATATATGCAACAAGTAATAACTATTTGTTATTAAATAATTTAAATTCTCTTTTTTTAAATTATATTAAATCTAACGAGTATTTAATGAAATATAATAAGAATAATTATGATATTTTGGAAAATATATTAGAAGAGGTTGATTATGAATTGAGAGAGCATAAAAACAGGAGTGAGTTTATGATAGAATATACAGGAGATTTACCTGTTTTATTTTTTGGAAATAGAATGCAAGATGCGAAAAACTCTATTGAACTCACACAAAAAAGAGGGTTGATAAAACAAGAATTAAATAATACTGAATTAATAGAATTTATTAGACCTTTCACTGAACCAACGGTTAAGAAGGGTATGCCTTATTATGTATATATGGTATTTTTTAGTTTATTTTTAACTTTTATAGGGGTTATAGTTAAAGAGTTTCTTAGAATTACGAAGCAGGTAAATTAGACATATCTATAGTTTTGCTTGTAATTACTACTCTTTATTCTTTATCAAATCATTAATTATTTTTCTAGAATACAAAAAAGTTGATAAATAAACTATTATCATTGATATACTATAAAGTCCTACTGCCTGATAAGAAGTAAGATTAAAACTTCCGGCAATAATAAAAGTTAATAATACTAAAATTACTCTTAAAAGATTTAATAGTAATGATTGTTTTTGCTTTTCAAAGGCATAAAAAATTTTACTAATAGGATTAAAAATGAATCTAGCGAAGACTAATAATGCTAAAATTCTTGCATAAACTCCGGAATCATACCATTCAGCTCCAAAAATAAAACTAAAAAGTTGCGGACCAAAAAGCATCAATGCTAAAACTGGCCCAACTCCAATTAAAATTAATTTTTTTATTAGTTTGTTTGATAATAGTTTTAATTTTTTCGGGTTTTTCTTTCCACTACTTGCAACTTCCGCATAAAAAACATCAGCAACAGAATTGCTTATTAATGAAACCGGCAAGCTAACTATAATATGAGATAATCCATATAATCCAACCACAGAACTCCCATACAAAGATGTAATAAAAAAAATTGGAAGCTCAAGCCCGGCTTTATTAAATAATTGTGAAAAACTGGCAAATATTGGAAACCTTTTATATCTCTTGCTAATCCATATAACTTCATTTATATTTATAGAATTTATAAGTCTTTTGTTTTTTTTGAAAAAAAGTAATCCAAAATTGCTTATTCCTGATATTTCACTAAATATTTTGCCAAATATAAGTCCTAACGGGCCCAAGCTTATTATACCTAAACCGGTTTTAATAAGACCCATTACTAAAGTTTTTCCTGCTTTAGTACGTGCCAAGATTTTAAAGTTCTTTTGTCTTAAATTCCATTGTACTAAAATATTGTATAGTACAGCAAGAAGAAAAGTTAAGGTTAGAAAATATCTGTAATTATATAAAGGGGTAGCATTAAGTGTATTAAATATTGATTTCCCAAAAAACAAAAAAATCAAAGCAAGAACTCCAGATAATATTAATATAACAATAATACATAAAGATAAGGCATTTATTGCTTTTTCTTCGTTATCTGCAATAGGTATGCTGCTTTCATATTTTAATGATCCAATTACCATTAATAACCCAAGACTTGCCATAAAAAGAGTGAAAATTCCGAAGTCCTCGGGTGAGTACAACCTAGTAATAACCGGATAAAAAGCGGCATTAAATACTTGCGCTAAAGCTGTACCACTTGTAACAATAGCAGCATTTCTTGCAAATTTGCTTTTGAAAATTTTATGTAACTGTTTTTTTAACAACTCTATTATTTATAAAAATATTATTAAAAATTGCAATGTTTGTTTTAATGTTCTATAAGGATGTTAATAATTCTTTCTCCGGTTTTACCATCTCCGTATAGCTTAATGTTAAAATCCATATTTTTTTTTAGCAGTTCATTAAAAGATGATAGTATTGTTTGTGAATCATGACCGGCTAATTTATTAAATCCTTTTTCTACAAGTTCAATCCATTCAGTTTCTTTTCTTAAAGTTATACATGGTTTACCAAAAAAGTAAGCTTCTTTTTGTAAACCACCACTATCTGTAAGTACTATTTTGCAATGTTTTAACATTTCAATGATATCAAAATATCCAACAGGCTCAATTATTTTAAAAATTGGTTTAACTTTGATATTATTAATTTTTTTCTTTGTTCTCGGGTGCAAAGGTACAATTACTTTACAATGATTATTAATATTATTTAGAGCATTAATTATTGAAGCGAGCCTTTCAGGATTGTCAGTATTTTCTTCTCTATGAATTGTGCATAATGCAAAATCGCATAAATCTAAATTCTGAATTATTTTGGATTTTTTACTGCTTATTTTACTGTAAAATAATGCTGAATCAAGCATAATGTCTCCAACATTATGCATATTAGCGTTTGAACTATTAAAACCTTCATTTAATAAATTTTTAACTGAAGTTTCTGTTGGGCAAAACAAAAAGTCGCTTATTCTATCTGTCAATACTCTATTTATTTCTTCAGGCATTTCCATATTAAAGCTTCTCAATCCGGCTTCAATATGTGCTACTTTTATATTTAGTTTTTTTGCTGTTAAGGCTCCTGCCAATGTAGAGTTAGTATCACCATATACAACTACTAAATTTGGCTTTTCTTTAATGATGGCATTTTCTATTTTTTCAAGCATTCGCCCTGTCATAGCGCCATGTGAAAGTGAGTTGACTTCAAGATTATAATCAGGTTTAGGAATTTCCATTTCTTCAAAAAAAATATCAGACATATTTTTATCAAAATGCTGTCCTGTGTGAATTATGACCTCACTTATATTCTCATGCTTTGATATTTCCCTGCTTAAAACAGCAGCTTTTATAAACTGCGGACGAGCCCCTACAACCGTTAATATCTTCATTATGACAAATTTAGTTTAATGGATTGCTTTACAATAATTTACAAAAATAATGATTTTATAATGTTGCTAATATGCTCAATATCCTTTTCTTCTAATTCTGTTCCTGATGGAAGGCATAATCCTTTATCAAAAATATTGTCTGAAACTTCTGTTCCAAAAAAAGGATATTTTTCAAATATCGGCTGAGTGTGCATAGGTTTCCATACCGGTCGGGATTCAATATTCTCTTTTTCTAAAGCACTTATTATATTTTCCCGTGATATTCCTTTGCTTTTTTCAGGGTCAACCAATATAGTTGTCAACCAGCGGTTTGAAAAAAAACCTTCAGGTTCATCCAAAAAAGTAATGCCGTCAATATTTTCTAGTTTGCTTTTATATGATTCGTAATTATTTCTTCTTTTAGTGATTTTTTCATCAATCATTTCTAATTGACCGCGTCCTATAGCAGCTAAAATATTACTCATTCTGTAATTATATCCGATATTAGTGTGCAGATAATAAGGTGCGGGATCTCTTGCCTGTGTTGATAGAAACTTTGCTTTATCAATAAGCGTTTTATCTTCGGATAGCAATGCACCACCACCACTAGTTGTAATAATTTTATTTCCGTTAAAAGATAATATTGACATTTTCCCTAAGTTTCCTGCTTTATTCCCTTTGTAAACAGAGCCTAATGCTTCAGCAGCATCTTCTATAACAGGGATGTCGTATTTTTCTGCAACAGCATTTATCTCATCCATTTTAGCAGGCATGCCATAAAGATGAACAGCTATAATAGCTTTTGGTTTTTTAGGCTCAATATTTTTTTTATTAATTTTTAGTTCACCTTTAAGGCATGCAAATATTGCATTCTCAAGTTGTTCCGGACACATATTCCAGGTATAAGATTCAGAATCAACAAATACCGGATATGCCCCCTGATAAACTATAGGATTTGCGGAGGCTGAAAAAGTAAGACTTTGACAAATAACAACGTCTTCGGATTTAACTCCGGCAAGTATTAATGCAAGATGTAATGAAGCTGTACCTGAACTTAAAGCAGCAATATGCTTTGCTCCTGTGTAATCACAAAGCTCCTTTTCAAATCCATCCACATTTGGTCCTAGTGGAGCTATCCAGTTGGAATCAATGGCTTCCTGAACAAGCTCTTTTTCTTTGCCACTCATGTGAGGAGGGGAGAGGTAAATTTTTTTTTCTTTTGACATTTTTTAATGAATATTTTAAAATAATAATTTTAAATATATTATTAATTTTTATTGTTAATTATATTTTATGACTTTTCCCGGGTTGCCAACTATAACAGCTCTGTCTTCAACGTTCTTTATGATAACTGAACCGGCTCCTATAGTTGACCACTTGCCAATTTTGATATTTTGAATTGAACATGCATTTATTCCAAAATCAACTCCTTCTTCAATATAATTAAATCCACCAATATTAACTCCCGGGGATATTGTTGAATAGTTTTTTAAAATACTGTCGTGTCCTATAGAACAAAGTTTGTTAAGTAACACAAAATCGCCAATTTTAACATCAACATCTATATGAGTTCCGGGATAAATTATTGAACCTTTTCCAATTTCAACTCTTTTGGACACCCATGCCTTTGGGTGTATAAGTTGAACAAATTTTGTGTGGTTTATTTCTTTTAATCGTTCAATTAAATTTAATTTTTGTGAAGGGCTTGAAAAACCAAAAACAACATTAACCTTATTATTTGTTTTAAGCCACTCTATATCTCCAAATATTTTATAGTCAAATACACTGGCATTATGCTTAGATTTGTCATCATCCAAAAAGCCTAAAATATTAAACTGTTTCTTATCTTTATTTATATCACTTATAATTTGCTCTGTTAACTTGCCAACGCTACCGGCACCGTATATTATAATATCTTTCATATAGTAATTAATTATTTTGAAGAACCTTTAAAGCGTTCCATTGTTACTTTATCACTTTTATTAATATTTTCTCTGAATAGAACTTTTTTTAATGTCATAAAAAAAATCTTAATATCTAAAATAAAGGATATGTTTTCTACGTACCAAACGTCATATTCAAATTTTTTTTCCCATGAAATTGCGTTGCGTCCATTAACCTGTGCCCACCCTGTGATGCCCGGTCTTGCTTCGTGTCTTCGTTTCTGAATTTTATTGTATAGCGTTAAGTATTCTACCAATAATGGCCTGGGACCAATAATACTCATATCGCCTTTTAAAACATTAAATAACTGAGGAATTTCATCCAGAGAGCTTTTTCTTAAAAAACGACCGAAAAAAGTTATTCGCTCAGCAGGAGGCAATAATTCTCCGGATTTATTTTTTTTGTCGTTCATTGTTTTGAACTTTATAAGCTTAAAAATTTTTTCGTTTTTACCCGGTCTTTTTTGAACGTAAAAAGCTTTTCCTTTATTTGCAATTAACAAAATAACTGTAATAATAAAAAAAACAGGCGATAATAATATCAGTAAAGTAATTGTAAAAATAAAATCAAATATGTGTTTTAGATACTTAGAATACATATATTAATTATATTATAAATATTTTGTTAAAATCGGTTTTATTCCTTTATTTAAAGGTATTTGCGGAGTGTCTTTATTCCATTTTGGATTGCCTTCAATTATAACTATCTTATCTTGTAAAATTGCAATATCCCAACCTACTGTTCTTACTTCAGGAATAATTGTTGCCGCTTGTTTTACTTTTTTTATAATCTCTTTCCAATAAGGGATTTTAAAACCTATTATTTTTTCATTAGTAATAGGATGATTGAAGTAAGATGTATTATCAACTGCTAATGTTTTTGCTTTTGCAGGCGATATTACTATGCCCGTTGAAATATCTATAGCTGCAGCTAAATTTCCGGCAGAAAAGTTATCTATTCTTTTATCCAAAGAAAGTCTTAATACTGCTGCTATAATATCTACAGATTTATCAGTATTTAGAATGGTAATAATTCTTAAAGTATTTAATCCATAGGGTGCTATTTTTTTTAATGATTCATGTTGTGAAAGATACGGTTCAATGTAAAGAATTCCATTAGCGGAATACCTGTTAAACAATTCTTTTACTGTGATAATATTTTCTTCAATTTCAAAATAATTACTGCCTTTATATGATGCAAAAAATATTGACTTGCCTGTTGTTCCTTTAGGATCTTTAATGACTATTTTATAATACTTGTTAGCTTCAATCCAATTAGTTAACTTGTTATAAATACCATTTGTATTTGATTTAAAGACCATTGAAGAAACAGAGAATTCTTTAATGTCAAGTTTCATAAGGTTGTTTATGAAAACTTGGTTCATTACTATTTTTCAAAGATAAAATTTTATTTTTGAATTCCAATGGTTTTTGTTTAAAAATTTCCGGTTTCATATCAAACCA
>PWLF01000175.1 GCA_003559475.1 Bacteroidales bacterium | reverse complement strand
TGTCATATTTATATAATCCCATCAATTCCTGTTGCAACAATACGATGCTGTCGTAAACTTCAACAAGTCTGGTTGCATTTGTAACGTGTTGCCTCAACTCATGTGTGGTAAAAGTCAGGTGCGATTTATTGCCTTTAAGATCAAAAAAACTGTAAGATGCATTACTGATAAGTTCCTCCCAGTCTTCCTCTGAGTGTTTATTTAAATCGAAGTATCCGTTAATTGTGCCGGATGCAATGTTTACTTTAGCCTGATGATCCGTTTCGCTAGAATATATAAGGTATACCAGGCCGTTAGATGGAGATATGATCCTGTTGGGTCCGGGGTTAAGGAAGAAATCCTGCCCGCCATATCCTTCATGATGATTTACAATACGCAGAACCATATCGGTAATAAGCTCATCAACAAAAACTACCAGGTCTTCTCCCCATTTCACATGAATCCCTGTCATATTATCATAAGAACCCATCCGGTTGGTCTTGTTTTCAGCAGCATTAATCGTAGGATCGGGGTAAGTTTTATATAATCCCACACGTTCAGCCTCATAAACATCATCGTAAATAGCCAATGCCATATTTCGAACAAATGAGTTGTCTATGTCTTCAAGTTCTTCCCTTGTAACTCCGTCTTTTAGTTCAGAAAAACTCAGGTCGGTAAAAAAATTATTGTATGCCGCACTTGCATCACTCAGGCGGAAAAACTCAAATTGTGAAGCTGAAATAAAATCGTTCATCCCTTTGGTGGCAACCAGTCTGATAGCATCGGGGTTATCTAAACCTTCATGAAAAAATATTCTTTTGGTGGATGAGTTATTGGCAAATTCAAATACATCTAATTTTTCAAAATCTCCCTGCCCTCTCTCCTTCAGCCATACTTCAGCTTCAAGAATAAAACCGTTGTTTCCTCCATCTTTCCTGGGGTGGTACAACATATAATCAATGAGATCAACATCATCTGAAAAAAAGAAATCAATAACAACAGGAACATCAGGGAATAGGCTTTGATTCCATCTGCTGTGGTAAAGTGTATTGAAATTACCATCCAATGCATTTGATATATCTTCTCCGGTTTGGTGCTCACTGGCGGTTGCTGAAGAAGTAAAGATTTTAACATCCCGGGGAATATCGGAAGCATTATCCGGCTTATAGGGATCGGGAGTCCATGGATCTTCAGCGGGAGGTTCAGGATCGGGCTCAATATCATCAACATCCGGTGAACAACCTCCGGACATAAGAATTAAACTTAAAACTATTATTAAGAGTGTTTTTAATAATGATAAATTCATAGGGTCTGGTTTTTTTGTCTTCAAGTATTTAAAAAACTAATTCTGAAATTCTATTATTCACCAAATGATTCCAAAATTGCTATCTAAATAAAGCTGAATATTATCTGAGAAATTCAATTGCTCTAACTAATACATCATAAAACAATCTGATTTTCACTATATTAATATTTAAAACACAAAAAGTATCATCATGTTCTATTATTCTAATTGGCAAATATAAAAAGTTTTTTATTTTTTTTATATTCTTTTCAATATTATTTCTATTTTTAACATTATGTTTAGCTTTATTATTTATTTATTAGGTATTATATGCTCTGTAAACGTTTCTTATTATTTTTTTTTATTTATTAGTCAGTAGAATTGAATTTATTTTTTCAATTCAACCAAAACCTGGCTTAGATATAAAACTTAAATGATAAATAAGAGAAATGGCAGAAGCAGGAAGTCTTATTACCGATCCCATCAAACAGAAACTTAGCAAGTACACCATGCTAAGGCTTAAGCAGGACAGCCGTATTGTAGAATCGAAACTCAAAGAAAAAGCCGGACTGATGGGAACGCTGCCTTTGGTGGTAAACAATACTTACTCACCATTATATATATAGGAGTAGTTTTAGCTTGTGGAAAGATTCAAAGTAATTATTGGCGGAAAACTATTTTATCCATATCCATTGGAATTTTAATTCCTCCTGCTGACCGGGACTCACAGCCAATTCAATGTCATAATATCCTGCTTCATGAAAATCAATTTTCCCGATTCGATGCGATTGAAAATTATCAATTATCCAGTTTTGATTGGGCTCGCCAATTGTTTTGCCCGTTGGCTGAATACCATGCGTGAGTATTTGATTACCCAATGATATACTCAAACTGCTCTTAATTAACTCGTTCTGATAACTGTATGACACATCGATATTTTTTGTGCCCGGCATGTCCACATAAATCCTCCATTGCAATTTTGTTGGATTTTCTATCAAAGCATGCATCGGAATGGTAGCAAACCTACTTTCGGGTATAATTTCTGTTTCAGACATTCCTGAAACAGCGTTCAAAGGAGTCAATGAAAACCCTCCAGTAACCGATTTTCCAACCAAATTATCTGATATTTGAGGATATTCGGGATACTCCAAAACAACTACGGAAACGAACGGATCGGGTGCAAGCGAAGGGATTTGGATTTCGGTAAAGGCACCCACATGTGAAAACTGCAGAGGAGATTTCTGTTTGTCGGCCAGCAGATAAATTCTTGAAGGAGCTGAGGTTACACCTGTGAGCGGAATTTTTTTCTCAAGTGGCCAGGTATAAACGTGCAGATACAGTTTAAAAATATTGTTTTCTTTTTTAAAAGTTATTCTCCCCCAGTCGTGTAAGTCTTTATCAAGGTCGAATGCTCCTGCACCATAAATCGATTCTCCGTTTACTTCGAGCCATTTTCCCATGTCGAGCATGCGCTGCGATATTTCATAAGGCACTTCGCCATTTGCACGCGGACCGATATTAAGCATAAGGTTACCGTTAAGGCTCACATTATTAATAAGGGATTTTATAAGTGTTGATGTAGATTTCCATTCTGTATCCGACCTGTGAAAGCCCCATGAATGAGCCACAGTTGCAGGCGACTGCCAGGGGAACTCTTCTTTTCTGCTGCCCAGTTGATTATCGCCTAGCGTTTTAAAATCAATATCGGGATCTTCTTCAATGGAAAGACCGAGCCGCGAATTTAAGATACAATCTGGTTGCAAATTTCTAATCAGGCTTTTTAGCTGAAGAAGTTGTTCTTTTGTAACAACCGATTCTGAGTGATTAATCCACATATCAAACCACATCATTGAAATCTCCCCGTAATTGGTAAGCAGTTCACGTACCTGTGGTATAACTTTCTCCTGCCAGTATTTGTCAAACTCTTCCGTGCTAAAATCAGAAAGTTCTTTGCTATGGTCCCAGCCAAATTCATGCTCCCAGTCAACCCAGTGCGAATAGTAAAGGCCAAGCTTTAATCCATGTTTTTGGCAAGCATCCGAAAGTTCTTGTATAATATCCCGGTCGGTGAAATTTCCCAGGTGGAAATCTCCTACATCGCTTTTCCACAAACCAAAACCATCATGATGCTTTGCAGTGATAGTTACATATTTCATTCCCGACTTTTTTGCCAGAATGACCCATTGTTCCGGATCAATCTCATCCCAGTTGAACCTTTCGAGTAAAGTTAAATATTCATCTTTATCGATGCGGTTGCGGTACATAATCCATTCTGCATAATTGTTGCCATGGCGGAGTTTTTCTCCCTTCCAGTATCCTTCAGCCCCGCTGTATACTCCCCAGTGTATAAACATTCCAAAACGGGCATCGGTAAACCATTGGGCTCTTTCATTGGTGTGTTTCTGGGCATCGGCCAGTGTGCAAACTAACAGGAATAGAAACGTCAGTTTTAAATACTTCATCATATACATGCGTTCAAAATTTATCATATTTAAAGATATTATCTCAAAAAGTGCATAAAGCCAATCTTTTTTTATTTGCAAGAAGGAAAACTTGAAAGACTTGTGAATGTGAAAAACTACACATTACACAGGAGCAAGTTACAAATATTTTAGAGTTGTAATTTCTTCGTGGCCGTAAAGATAACTTTTATCCTTTGTTAATCATATACTTTTCATATGCAAAACAATTACATGAAATGCTGCTGAAATAATGTGTATTGAATACATCATTAAATGCATTGAAATAACTTATCAACCTTGCTAAGAGCTAAGTGATTTTTATATCAGAATTTGCAATACTTCTTAATTTTTTTTTACTATCTTGCGAAACTTTTTCAAGACTTCTGCATGTTTAAAATTTAAGCATCCGGAAGATATAAGCATTTAATGGCAAACACGCGAATTAACTAAATATGGAATACAGGAGTTCCAATGATTTAATTAAAATAAATTGTCATGGATAAACAGGGGAAAAAGAAAAAAACCGAAAACAGCTCAGGAAGGGGAAATCCACAAAACATAAAAAAACTATTACTAAAAAAACAAGTAATCGATATTTTTTATAAAGAGGGACTTAAAACCATTGCAGAATTATGCAATGTTACCAATAACAGCATCCCTTCCATTACCAATATTATGAATGAATTGGCGGCTGAAGGGCTTGTTGAGAACTTCGGCATCGGCGAATCTA
>PWLF01000289.1 GCA_003559475.1 Bacteroidales bacterium | reverse complement strand
TTGGAACGTAGGTTGATAGAAGAGGAAATACCAATCCCGGCAAATAGAGTTTTTTTTGTTTTACAACATCAACCTCATTTGAATAATATTGAGAAGCCTGAATAAACAAAACTTTTGGCATTACTAGCTCACCTCCCTTATTATTTTTCTATACTGTTTTTGAACACGATTTAAACCTTTTATCATTTTTATTTGCATCAAAAGAGGGTATTTTAAATGACTAATAAAGTTTACGGGATTTAATACTATTCGTTTATAAAGGTTTAAAATATTTTTATAAAAATCAACAAGTGTCATTTTCTCAGGCTGAACTGCTACATGCGCTAAATCCCATCTTGCAAAATCCTTTCTGTCAATAACTAATTTACTTTCATCATATTGCATATTAATCCCTTTAAGAGGAGTTAAGGGTTGAAGATTAATAAATTTAATGCCTAACTCTTCCATAACATCTCCGGCTTTTTTGAAATCACTTTTATCCCAATCAGGTGAAATTATAACAGCAGCATAACAATCAACCTTGTTTTTATTCAATATCTCTAAAGCTTTCATATTTATTAGTGTACTGGTTTTTTTATTAAACCCATCTAAATCCATATCCTTAAATGATTCCAAACCAACTATTATTGTTCTTAAACCTACATCCTTGAAGCTTGAAATTAAATCCGGGTTATTGACGATAAAATCTGCTCTGCCATATACCAAAAAACGCTTGTCTAAACCCCTGCTTTTCAACTCTTTAATAAAATCTTTAATTCTTGCCGGATTTAATAAAAAGTCATCATCAACTATATAGATTTCTTTTTCAGAAATTGATTCTATTTCTTCCATTACCACATTAATCGGTCGCTCATAATAATTGCCTCCGGTTATTTCACGACAAAAACAAAAATTACATTTAAAAGGACATCCAAAAGAAGTTTTTAGCAATGCTACCTTCTGATGAAAGACATAAAAATATTTTTTGCGATATTTTTTTGTATAACTTCTATTTGGTATAGGAACAAAAAAGTCGTACGGAGGCAACTCTCTTTCATTTATTATTTCGTTTTTTGACAATACCCCTGCAGGTAAATTACCTTTTCCATTTAAGTGGTCTATAAGAAGAGGGAATGTTCTGGTTGCATTTCGCACAACCCTATAGTCAACCGCCTTGTTATCAATGTCTTCAGGGTATTTTTCAATATGAACTCCACCAACTATCGTGGTTATATTAGGCGATATTTTTTTGGTTTTTGTGCAAGATTCAATAATTGATGGTATATGTGTTATATAACCTGTAAAGCAAACAATGTCGGGTTTTGACTTTGAAATAATACTTTCTAATGACTTCTTTTCCAAAATCATATCATAAATTTCTACGTTATGATCCTTCTCAACAAGAGTTGCCAAAACTTCAAGCTCCAAAGGCTCAACAATCATAAGGTGCTGTAAGCCAATTGTCTTCTCAGAAGGCTTTGGTCTAACAAACATTATTTTCATAGATAGTATAATTGACAGAGTTATTAGTTTTATTTATCACACGAGGAATTTTGTATCTCTTTGAATAATTAATCAATCTTTTAAATATTTTAATAAAAAACATAATTAACCCGTTTTTTTGATATAAAAACATCCTTCTTTCACTATATGCGCCACCTAATCTTAACTTTGAAATTTCAGCAGTTTGCCCAAAATCTATAGTCTTATAATTATTATTTATTGCATATAAAAAGATACTTAGCAAATTGTTGTGATATGAGTTAAACTGATCTCTTTTATCATAATTTATACCTCCAAAGAAAAAGTATAGTATATCTGAGCTGATTTCACAAATATTCCATGCCAGAATAGTCTCTTTATTATAATGTGTGTTGAGAATAAAGTTTGAAGGAAGATTTTTAAAAAAATTATAACTCAAAACTTCCAGTTTAGTTGTAGTTCTTTTAATTATATCAAGATACATAGCATAGTGTTGATGTGTAAACTCACTACAGCTTGATTTAATACTAACAACATCATTAAATTTTGAAATAGCATTATTAATCCTTCTCCTATATGGATGACGCAGTGCTTTTTTGTAAGATTGAATGTCAGCAAAATCACTGTTAAACAATATTGTAGGGAGGGTTCTTAAGTTAACAACACGTTTTTTTAAATAATCACACTTAAAGTTTATTCCAAGAATTAATCCTTTTTCAATGGACAGTATTCTATTAAGCAACTCCTCTGCATAATCTCTGTTACCAACTAAAGGCTCAGCTGCTATTGATACAGGCAACCCAATAATTTGCATAGTTTGATATAACTGGATTTTAGAAAATGTAAATAAATTAATTTTTAAAGTATATACAATTGTCCCTATTACAAAATTATTGTCAACATATAACTCATAATACCTCTGATTGCAATAATTGTATAAATGAAGATACTTCAGGAATGACTTTTTCATAAAAAAATTATCAGCATTAATATCCCATTCATCAGAAATTTGTTCAGGGCTTGATAATTTTTTAATATTTATCATATTACATTTTATAAAAATAGGTTTCAAACTTACAAAAATTTATTAATTCTAATAACTCTTGAAACAAAATACTTTATTTCTAGGCTTCATAAATTTGAAACATCTTTAGTTTACTATAAATTTTTGAATTAAAGAGTTAACTTTTTAAAAAACTAAAAACTTTTTTGCGCTTTTTAACAAAGAGCGGGTTTTTTAAAAACAGAATTTAGTATTCAAATACAAATACCTGAAAAAAGTTTTTTACTTTTGCCCAAAGTATGAATTTTTAACTGTTGAAAAGGGATTATACTCGAAGAATAAATACCTTAATTAAAAAATAAAACTTATGGTTAAAGTCATTAAATTATCACTCTTATTATGCTTAATATCCGCAAACTATATTTTATCGCAAACATCACAGAAATTTGGGTTGAGAGACAACACTCCTAATGTATTTGCTCTAAAAAATGCAACACTAATAGTTTCTTATCAAAATATTATAGATGATGCAACTATTGTGATTCGTGATGGAATTATTGAAAATGTCGGAAACAATATTCAAATTCCTGATGATGCATTTGAAATAGATGTAGAAGGGAATTGCATTTATCCGGGGTTTATTGATTTATATTCAGATATTGGAATGCCTGTTATCGAAAAAGAAAACGAAAAAGAATCTGATTTATTAAATAAGAAAAATGGGTTTTCTCATCGGAATCCACACGTTAGATCCCGTTATAATGCCTCAAGACACTTTAAAAAGGAAGAAGCCAAAGTCGAAAAAATGCGTTCACAAGGATTTACTGTTGCTCATACAATCCCTCCTTATGGAATATTTAGAGGTCAAACAGCTATAATCTCACTTGGAAAAGAAGAAACAAAAGATTTACTCATAAAACAAAATTTCTCCCAAGCTATGTCTTTTCAGATATCCAAAGAGCTTAATGGAGATTATCCCACCTCACTAATGGGAGTCGTCGCACTGATAAGACAAACTTTTCATGACGCTGAGTGGTATTATAATGCCCATAAAACATATAATCAAAATCCTGTTGGCTTTAAAAAACCGGAAAAAAATTTTGATTTAGAATCATTAATTGATGTTTTGAAACAAAAGCAACCTGCAACATTCTCTGTTGATGATGAGATAGCTTTAATAAGAGCTCTTAATATTGCAGATGAATTTAATATAAAATTATTGATTAAAGCAAGTGGAAAAGAATACAGGCGTTTAGAAACGATTAAAGCCGGGAATTTTCCTTTAATCGTGCCCCTAAATTTTCCTGAAAACCCTGAAGTAGATTCTTTTGATGATGTAATTGGACTTTGCCTGGAGTCTTTAATGCACTGGGAACTCGCACCCGAGAACCCTGCAAAAATATACGAAGCGGGAATTGATATGGCTATTACTTCTGATGGAACTATAGATAATGAGAGTTTTTTAAAACAATTACGAGTGGCTGTTCAAAGAGGTCTGCCTGAATATGCCGCAATAAAAGCCCTCACTATAAACCCTGCCCGGCTTTTGCAGATTGATAATACTCACGGAACTCTTGAAAAAGGCAAAAAAGCAAACTTCTTTATTGCGAATGGAAATATTTTTAAACCAAAAACTATAATAGAAGAAGTTTGGGTTAATGGTAAAAAATACCCGGCTGAAAAATCTTATAAGTCAACTCCACAAGGAAAATGGCTTTTGTCAATAAATGATACCATTGATTTCGAACTAAAACTTACCGGGGAAAAAGATAATTATGAAGGTAAATTAGTACAAGATGATAAAGAATTTGAGCTTAAAAAAACAAAATTCGATAACCAAAGAATGCATTTTATTGTAAATGGCATTTTTGATGAAGAAGAGGTAATACGTTTTTCCGCTCAGGTATCTGAAAACTTAATGTATGGAACAGGAGAAAAAACACCGGGCACTTTTTTTAACTGGAAAGCTCAAAAAATTGAGAGTATTGTTGAAAATAATGAACAGGATAAAGATGACACAGATAAAAAAGCTAAAGAGAGTCAAAATATTTCTACTGTTTTGTATCCCCCAATGGAATATGGGATTGCAAAAAAGCCGGAACAAGAAAAATGCCTGCTAATACAAGATGCTACTTTATGGACGCAAAGCCCAAAAGGAATTATTAAAAATGGAGATATCTTAATTAAAAAAGGTATAATTGAAAAAGTTGGAAAGAATATTGATAAGCCCCGAAATTGTAAGGTCTTGAATATTGAAGGTAAGCATTTAACCCCCGGTTTGATTGACCCGCATTTGCATACTAGTATAATAGGCGGAGCAAATGAGTTTGGGAGCACTATTGTGCCGGAAACAAGAATTAAAGATGTTATTAACCCTAACAACATTTGGATTTACAGATTATTAGCAGGAGGTTTGACAACCACAAACATACTGCATGGTTCAGTTAATCCAATTGGAGGACAAAGTGCTGTTATTAAAACGAGATGGGGCAACTTACCTGAAGATATGATTTTTGAAGAGGCTAAGCCCGGATTAAAAATGGCTTTAGGAGAAAATGTTAAAAGGAATCAAAGTAGTTATCCCATAACAAGAATGGGAACAGAGCAAATTATAAGAGATGCATTCCAGGCAGCACTGGACTATAGAACAAAAAGAGAAGAAAAGAAAAAAAACGGCTTACCATACAGAAAAGATATACAACTGGAAGTGCTATTAGAAGTTCTTGATGGCAAACGACTTGTTCATGCACATGCATACAGACAAGATGAAATGCTTATGCTAATACGACTGGCAGAAGAGTTCGGATTTAAAATTCAAACTTTTGAACATACCGTTGAAGGGTATAAAATTGCAAATATCCTTGCTGACCATGGAGTAGCTGCAATTGTATGGACTGACTGGGGTGGTTTTAAAATGGAAGCTTATGATGCAACTATTTATAATGCTCGCTTGCTAATGGAACAAGGAGTTCTTACATCACTTCACTCAGACAACACAAATCTGGCTACCCGAATGCACTGGGAAGCAGGAAAAATTGCAGGTACCGGAGTTAATGAAGTCGAAGCCAAGAACTTGATAACTATTAACCCTGCTAAAATACTGGGTGTTGACCACCTTGTAGGATCGCTGGAGGCAGGCAAACATGCTGATTTTGTTATATGGAGCGACCACCCTCTAAAAGGTTTTGCTTATGCCAAACAAACATGGGTTGACGGAAGAAAATATTTTGACCGTCAAGAAGATCAGAAAAAAAGAAAAGAAGTATTAAGATTAAAAAATGAGTTATCCAATAAAGTTTTAAACAGCAATTAGTTTTTAATTGAAAAAACAAATTATTAAACAAATAAATAAAAATATGATTAGCAGACGTTTATATCATTTAATAAGCTTATTGATATTATTTTTCATTATATCCTTTTATAAAATTTATAGTCAACCCCATTCTGCAAATAATAATTATGTAGCTTTTACAAATGGAACGGTTGTGACAATATCAGGCGAAACAATTGAAGAGGGCACGGTAGTTTTTAAAAATGGAAAAATCACTGCTGTTGGGAATGATATTGAAATTCCTGAAGATGCAAACATTATAGATATATCCGGCAAGTATTTATATCCTGCTATGATTCATTCCGGGAGCCACCTTGGCTTAATTGAAGTTTCTATGGTTAGAGAGACGGTAGATGTTGATGAGTATGGAGATATTAATCCAAACGTAAGAGCAGAAGTAGCTTTTAACCCGGGAAGCAGACATATACCATTGGCACGCGATCATGGTATTGCTGTTGCGGTTGTAAAACCGAAGGGCGGACTAATATCGGGTATGGCAGCAGCTATGCTAACGGATGGTTGGACTTGGGAAGATATGGTTTACAAAGCTCCATTGGCAATGGTTATTAACTGGCCGTCAATGAATGACGTCGAAAAAAGAAACAAAGCTATTAATGAACTTAATGAAACATTTCAGAAAGCACGAAGATATCATATAGCAAAACAAGCTTCAGAAAAGCACTTCCACCCTGTTGATATAAGATGGGAAGCAATGATACCTGTTTTAGAAAAAGAAATCCCCATTATAATTAACGCATCTGAATATCGTCAAATTCAGGCTGCCATAAAATGGGCTGAAAAACAAAATTTAAGAATAATCTTATCTGGCGTTAAAGATGCAGATATGATAATCAACCATTTAAAAGATAAGGATATTCCGGTAATTATTAATTCCGTCTTTTCCGGTCCTTCAAGAAAATGGGAGTCTTATGATAAAACTCTTTCTTTGCCTGCTAAATTAAATGAAGCAAATATTACTTTTTCTATATCGGGAGAAACTGCAGCCTCTGATTTACTACGATTACCAAATCATGCAGCAGCAGCTGTTGCCTTTGGCTTACCCGAAAAAGAAGCCCTGAAAAGTATTACTTTATACCCCGCAGAAATCTTTGGAATTGACAACAAATTAGGCTCTATAGAAGAAGGAAAAGACGCATCATTTATTATTGCCAACGGAAATTTATTGCACATAACTACTCAAATAGAGCAAGTCTATATAAAAGGAATAAAAACAGACATGATGAATAAACATAGGCTTTTTTATGAAAAATACAGAGAGAAATACAACGGTATAAATAAATAAAGGTTATCTTATATTAAAAAACTCAACAAAACTAAGTATTCTTGATTACTTTAAATATTTTTTAATTTAATAAATCTAACACCTATCATTATATCTGAATTTCAGAAGAGTATATACTCCGATTGCTGCTAAGGATAAAACTATTATTTCCCCCATAGTATCAAGGGCTCTAAAATCAACCAAAATTACATTAACGATATTTCTTCCATGAGCCATTATATAAGAGTTTTCAACGAAATAATCGCTAATTTTATCTTCTGCAGGATTATTTAACACAATTAAGACCAGTGCAGTAATTGTTAACCCACATAGAATAGAAATAGTTGCATCTTTAAATTTTGCAATGTTTGTTGATTTTTGTAGGAACTTCGGAACTTTGTAAGCTACAAGAACCAGCAATATAACTGTAAGAGTCTCTATTGAAAACTGCGTAAAAGCCAAATCAGGCGCACTCAAAAAGGCAAAGAGCATAGCAACACCAAAACCTACAATTCCTAACGCAGCAACTGATCCTAAAATGGAGTGTGAAAAAATCGCTTTGGTAGCAGCAAATAGCATTATTGCAACAATTAAAAACTCGTGAAAGTAAACACCTGTCAAATCAATTGATATCCAACCAAATATTTGATATTTGATAATTGTATAAATTGTTAATCCTAAAAATGCACTTAAAATAAAATAAAAGTATTGTCTTATATTTCCGCTTTGAAAGAAGTTTGTTTGAATAACAGTAAATCTTAAAAATCCCTTAAGTAGTATATTGTATATTGCTTCCGGACCTACTTTAGCTAATTTATCAAAGAATGCTTGTTGCTTTTTTATAAAAAATGACAAATAATAAAACCCTATTCCACCAATTAATGTTAAAAAACTTAACAAAAGTACAATGTTAAATCCATGCCATAAAGTTAATTCTACTCCATCTTTAATGTCTAAAGAATACAAACATGGTATCACTAGTTTTTCAGAAGCAAATAAAGGGAAAACACCCATAATTAAGCCAATTACTCCTAAAATTATCGGGCCCAACCATAAAGTAACAGGTGCAATATGAGGACTCTTTGGAGGTTTTATAAATTTTCCAAAAAATGGTTTTACTCCAACCATAATAGCTGTAGCAACCAAAAACATATTAGTTAGAACGGCAATAATAGTAATAAAAACAGGGCTTAATTGTGATAGTATTGCAGCTTCATATATTAATTCTTTAGCAATAAACCCAATAAAAGGCATAATCCCTGCATAAGATAAAGCAGCAAGCAAGGCACCAATTGTAATAAAAGGGAGGAATTTTCGCAATCCACTTAGCTTTCTTATATCCCTGGTGCCTGTCTCATGGTCAACAGCACCCGCCACTAAAAACAAACCACCTTTATACAATGAATGGACTATAAGAAAAGTAACTGCCCCTGTAATAGCATATTTACCGCCAATTCCCAGTAAAAAAACCATTATTCCTAAAGCACTTACTGTCGTATATGCCAAAATTCTTTTCATATCATTTTGCCCTATTGCCATAGCAGCCGACATAAGCATTGTTAATCCACCAAAAGACATAAGAATGATATGCCAAATATCAGGTCCTGATAAAGCCGGAGTTAATCTGGCAATCAAAAACACCCCTGCCTTTACCATTGTAGCTGAATGAAGATAAGCGCTAACTGGAGTAGGAGCCTCCATTGCATTTGGCAACCAAAAATGAAACGGCCACTGTGCCGACTTTGTAAACGCTCCAAAAAGGACGAGAATAATAATTGGCAAATATAAATAATGACTTGTAATTATATCTGATTGATATAAAAGATAAGAGACAGAATAGCTTCCACCAACATATCCCATCAAAAGTAAACCTGCCAATAAAGCTAAACCGCCACCTCCTGTAACTAATAATGCTTGCAATGCAGCATATCTCGATCTTTCTTTCTCGTGATTAAAGCCAATAAGCAAATATGAACTGATACTGGTTAACTCCCAGAAGATAAACAATACAAATATATTATCAGATACAACAACTCCTAACATAGAGGTCATAAAGAAAAACAAATAGGAATAAAATCGTGCTAGCTTTTTATGACCCGCAAGATAACCACCGGCATAAAAAACAATAATTGCTCCTATTCCTGAAATAATAAGAGCAAACATCAGGCTAAGACCATCAACTATAAAATTTAAGTTAATATCTAATGATGAAAACCATAAATAGTCAAAAAATATTATTCTTCCTGAAGATACAGGATTAATCATTGAAAAGAAATACACAAAAAACAATAAAGGAACTAAGCAAAGTACCATTCCGGAAATCTTAGGCAAAATCCGATGAATAAGAGGAGCAATAATCGCTGTTAAAAATCCTATAAGTATTAATATTAGCATATTTTTTTGTTTAACTACGTTTTAGTCTTAATTTAACTATAAAAACTACTTTAATTCTCACCTTCTTGTTTATCACCTTCTTCTTCCATGCCGTCAAAATCATTAGTATCTTTATTAAACTTACCTTTTAAATCATCACAAACTGTCTTATCCCACATTTCCAATCCAATAATATGTGAAGATCTCCCTAGCATATGAGCACCAATAGGAACAGTAAGCATCAAAAAAATTATTAAGCCAATGATATGTAATGTTAAAGTAAGCTCCATAAAGTGTATTGCTGTAGCTACAAGCATTGACAAAACTCCAAAAGTTGCAGCTATAGCTGAAGTTGACATTCTCAAATACACATCAGGCATCTTCAATAAGCCTATAGAAGCAATAAAAATAAACAAAGTGCCTATTATCAAAAAAAATGCAGCTATATATTCAGCCATAATTTTAATTTTTTAAATTTAATAATAAAGTTGACTTTTATCTCTTTTTTCATAAAAATAAGTAAAAGCTATTGTGCTTAAAAACGCGATTAATGCAAGAATTAATGATATATCAATAATTGCTGTTTTGTCAAATAAAATTGAATAGGCTGAAAATGTTCCTATTCCAACAATTACTATTAAGTCTATAGCTATAACTTTATCAATTAATCTCGGCCCTATAAATAATCTGATAAAAATCAGAAGCATTGAAATGCTAAGTAAAGGCAAAGTAAAATATATAATTATATTATCTATCATCTTAAAACCTCCAATATTTTTTTTTCTAATCCATTTTTAATTTTATTAACAAACTCCTTTTTCTTTTTGTCAATATTATTTTGATTAATATCTTTTCCTATGTACATGTTATATACGTATAAATACTTTCTATCTTTAGACACAGCTATGCTAGTAGTCCCGGGAGTTAAGCTGATAGTATTTGCCAACAATGTTATTTCTCTATCTGTTTTGGCATCTAAAGGTACTGCAATTATTCCGGGATTCATATTATGACTGGGAGTTATAATATCATATCCAATTCTCAAACTTCCTTTTATTATCTCTTTAAAAAACAAAACAGAAAAACTAATAAACCTGGGGATTCTTTTAAAATATTTTTCTTCTTTATTCTTTCTTTGAATAAACCACAAGACAAAATAACTGACAACAAAGCCAAAAATAAGGTTTGCGACTTCAATACTCATTGTTACTGTAGCCCAGATAAATGTCAAAAATATATTATACAGCAATGTTTTCATTTTGCATTACCTCCTAATACTGCATTAACATAATCAGTTGTATTAATTAATTCATTTGAAGCCTTTTGTGCAATTTGGAAAAAAGGTTCGGGATAAAAAGCTGTAGCAAGCATAGCAATTATCAAACATATTATTGGTATTGTCATAAAAACATTTTCTTTAGAGAAAACTCTCTGCTTAATTATACTCTCTTTTATTACTCCAGGATCTTTACTCCAAAAAGCATAAGTCCATATTTTTATCATTGAATACAGTGTTATAAGGCCTACAAATAGAGCTGTTGCAACCATAATATATTCTCCTGTTTCAAGACCCGGTTTTACTATAAAAAACTTTGCCCAAAATCCTGAAAGTGGTGGTATTCCGGCAAGAGAAAGGGCAGGGATTAAGAATAATACTGCCAAAAAAGGATATGCATTTGCTATTCCACCAATATTTCTAATATCATAATTTCCTTTTACTTTATTAACCAAACCGGCTACTAAGAAAAGATTTCCTTTAACAAGAGTATGGTGAATCATAAAAAATATAGCTCCTGCAATGGCCAGCGGTGTATATAAAGCAAGACCCGCAATCATATAACCAATCTGACTAATGCTATGAAATGCTAATATTCTTCTCATATCAAAATGAGAAGCCGCTCCAAGAACGCCAACCAGCATAGTAAATCCGGCAATCCACAATAGTATGTTATGAGTATAGCCTACATCTTGAACAAATAATAAAGTAAAAACCCTAATTAAAGAATAAACACCAACTTTTGTCAACATTCCGGCAAAAATTGCCGCTATACTTATTGGCGGAGTATGATAAGAAGCAGGAAGCCAGAAAAATAGTGGAAAAACTGCTGCTTTTATTCCAAAACAAATCAAAAAGAAAACTGAAACCAAGGTAACCAAGGCTTGATTTTCCAACTCAGGTATCTTTACTGCTAAGTCAGCCAGGTTCAAAGTTCCCGTCATCCCATAAACAAACCCTATTCCTATTAGAAAAAAAGCTGATGAAACTAAATTTATAGTTACATATTTAAAAGTAGCTGCCAGTTGTTCCTTTGTCCCATCCATCGCTAAAAGAATAAAAGATGAAATAAGCAGGACTTCAAACCATACATACATATTAAAAAGGTCTCCGGTAAGAAAAGCACCACAAATCCCCATATACATTATATTTAATAACGGGTAGTATGAAAACTGCCTCCTTTTTCTCAACATTTTAGCACATATAAGCGTTACATTACCCATTGAAGAAATAGAATAAATGGAAATAATTAAAGCCATAAAAGAAGTAATAAAAACCATAATAGCACTAAAAGTATCTGCTATAATAGTAATACCGTAAGGGGCTATCCAACTCCCTGACTGAAAGCTTTGAATACCTTCAGACAAAACCTCCTTTAGCAAAAGGAAACCTATTATCAAAAATACAAAAGAACCGATTAAATTTATTATTCTCTGAATATTTCTGTACTTCCAGAATGCAATTGTCAACAATCCTAGGATTAATGGAAATAAAATCGGTGCTATTAGTAATGCATTCATATATATCAAATTAATTAATCTTCATTATTGTCATTATTACTTATTTTATTAATAGGAGTGTCATTTTCTTTAAGTTCAACAACATCCCCAACTCCAAGAGTTTGATATACCTGCTGGATTAAAACTATTGCAAAAGCCATTACACCAAAACCAATAACAATTGCAGTAAGAACCAAAGCTTGGGGTAAAGGATCTGCCACCCCTTCTGTTATATGTTTCTCCCCCTCTTCTATTAATGGAGCTTTTCCTCTAACAGTAGTGGCTATTGTAAAAATTAACAAATTACATGCATGAGCCAAAAATGCTAACCCTATTATTAATTTTATAATACCACGGCGCAATATCATATATATAGCACTTGCAAATAAAACTCCTATTAAAATAGCCAATAATGATTCCATACGTTACTGTTTTAATTTTAAAGTAAATATTATGCTGGTACTAACACCCAAAACAACTAAATAAACACCTATATAAAATAATAAAGCACTACTTAGTGGTCCTATAACAGGAAAATCATATTGCCCCCAAATAATAGTAAAACCCGGCTTGCCTAAAAAAATTGATAAACAACCACTTAGTAAAGCTAAAAATAAACCTATTATAATAAACAAATTAGTATTAAAAGGAAAAATAATTCGTGCATGCGTAATCCCATTAGATATTGTATATAATGCAAAAGCCATCGATGCAATCAAACCCCCAACAAAACCGCCCCCGGGCTCTTGATGGCCACGAACTAACATAAAAATAGAAAATAATAGTAATATTGGTAGTAATATCCGTGTTGCTGCAGATAATATTATCGAAATCATTTTTTAAAAATTATCTTTAAATAATTATAAATTTTGCAAAAATTATACTTTAAAAATGAAGCCAAATATAAATGTAATATTTGTTAAAAAAAAAACATTTTTTTGTTTTTTTTTAATAATATTTAAGACGTTTTTTTAATATAAAAAAGAAATAAAGAAATTAGCGTTTTTCGATTTTTAGTCGGCTAAAAAATATTAAAACAAAATTGGGCTTTTTATAAAAAAACAAAGTAAGATTATTTTTGAAAAATATAAAAGGGTGTATTAGTTAATTATTAATGATTCTATTAAAAACAAGTGTTACAAATATTGTGCAAACCCCAAAACCAAAAAACGCAACCACCTAAAAATAAGATAGTTGCGTTTTGTAAAAGTCGGGGTGAGAAGACTCGAACTTCCGACCTCTTGCACCCCATGCAAGCACGCTGCCAACTGCGCCACACCCCGAAATTTTTGCGAAAATAACACTTTTGTTGACAAAAAGCAAGAATAAAATTTTTCCGAAATTAACTAAAACACTTTAATCAACATGTCTTTTCGTTTATATTAAAATCTTTGCAAAGTTTTCTTGCTAAAACAAATAAATAATCTGATAACCTGTTGAAATATATTAAAATCTCTCGTTCAACAAAACAAGTCTCACTCATTTTTACAATTACTCTTTCTGCTCTCCTGCAAACAGTGCGTGCAACATTACAGTGAGAAACCACTACGCTCCCACCCGGCATAACAAATGATTTTAGAGCGGGTAATTCTTTATTAATTTCATCTATCTCATTTTCTAAAAAATCTATTTCTTTCTGTGTAATAAGATTAAGAACTTTCGGCCTTTCATCTCTTTCACAAGCAAGTAGCGCCTGTGAATAAAATAAGTGCTCAAGTATTTTTTCTAAATTTTTCTTATGTTTTGAAGATATCTCCTGGTCATATAAAACTCCAATAAAAGCAGCAAGTTCATCAACAGTACCGTATGCTTCTAGCCTTATATGGTTTTTTGGCACTTTGGCGCCGTAAAGAAGTGATGACTTACCTTTATCTCCATTATATTTGGGCCGGTTTTTGTAATTTTTTTCCATTATGATTATTTTTCAAAAATGCGATAATCAATTTGACTTACTAATATTTTTATCACTAATTTTTATCACTAATTATTTTCCCGTCAAGCAAATTTATAATCCTGTTAGATTTTTTTGCAATATCATCTTCATGAGTAACAAGAATAACAGTATTACCATCTTTATGAATTTTTCCTAGAAGTTCCATTATTTCTATTGACGTTTTTGAATCAAGATTACCTGTTGGCTCATCAGCCAGGATAATAGATGGGTTGTTGGCTAATGCTCTGGCAATAGCAACTCTTTGGCTTTGCCCTCCTGATAATTCGTTTGGCTTATGATTTTCTCTGTCAGCCAGACCAACAAGAGAGAGCAACTCTGAAGCTCGTGCAAGTCGCTCTTGCTTATTTTTACCCGCATAAACCAATGGCAAAGCTACGTTTTCAAGGGCAGTTAATCTCGGCAAAAGATTGAACGTTTGAAAAACAAAACCTATCTCGCTATTTCTTATTTCTGCCAATTCATTATCTTCTAAAATGCTTGCATTTTTTTGGTTTATAAAATAGCTGCCATCCGTAGGACTATCTAAGCATCCAATAATGTTCATCATAGTGGATTTGCCGGATCCCGAAGGACCCATTAACGCAACATACTCATTACGATTAATCTCAAGATCAACTGACCTTAGCGCTTTAACAACCTCTCCGCCTACATAATAAAACCTTGAAACTTTATCTAACTTTATAACATTTTTCAAAACTTATATCTTTTTTATTGATTATCTGTAATATATTTTTTAACTAAATTTTTGCAAATAAATTTTCTTTTTTTAACTCTTTATTTAAAAAAACAATTCCCATAAAAAAAACATCTATTGTTGTTGAAACATTACTGTTATCGCATATCTCCTTCCAGGCTCTTTCCATACCCTTAGAATAATATATATCGTCAATTACAAGTATAGCATTCTCGTTTAAATATTTAAGCAGTATATTAAAATATTTAATAGTAGCATTATATGTATGATTAGCATCTATAAAAACCATATCAGGAGGACTTTTCATTTTTTCCAGAACAGGTATTAAAACTTCATCAATTTTTCCCCGGTGTAAATTTATTTTATTTTCAATATTTAGCGTTTTAAATAATTTTTTTGCGATTTTTGAAGTATTCGGGCAACCTTCTATGGTATTCACAATGCTATCGCAATGAACATTTGACAAATACGCTGTAGTTATTCCAAAGCAAGTGCCTAACTCCAAAATATTCTTACAGTTATGATTTTTAGCAAAATTTTGCAAAAACAAAGATTGTTTTTGAGGTTTTAATGTTTTTTTTGCAATATCCGATATTTTTTTATGATTGATATTTTGTTGTTTGCTCCCGTAATCTTCTAACTCAATTGTTTTGTATATTTTTTTTAAATTTTTTCTTTGATTCTCAATTTTTTTATCTCTAATTATTTTTTTTGATTTATCTGTTTTATCAAAAAACAAATGGCTTTTAGATTTATTTTCAAATATTGTTTTTAAGCAATGCCTTAGATAATAATATAAAATAGATGCCTTTCCTCTTCTTTTATCAATTTTACACATTAGGATTTTTTAAATATAAATTGTTAAAATGTATTTTTTTTCAAAACTAAACAATTATTTTTTTAGTTATTTAAAAAATAAACAATTTTTTAATATATTTGCATTCTGTTTTATTATGAGATAATTATATATTTTTTAAAAATTATTTGTAAAAAACAGTAAATTTGTAAGTTAATTTTTAATAATAAGTAATGTTATAACAAGGAAATCAATTAATTACCAACCAACTACCAGTTATTATGAAAAAAGTAGTAATTATTGTATCAGTATTTTTTATTTCTACACTTGATATTTTTGCTCAAACCCCTGTTGCTGATACTGTCCAGATTGGAGAACGCCAGGTCATGGAGGCAGAAAAATTATACAACGAAGGTATTGATTTTTTTAAGCGTGACGAATATGCAAGAGCCGTTTCAAATTTTAATCAAGCCATTTCAATCAGAGGTGATTTTTATTTAGCTTATTACAATCGTGGGCTAGCCAGATATAAGATGGGCGAATATAATGAAGCTGTTAATGATTTTGATATGGTCTTGAAGTTAAGCCCGGGAAAAGCAATTGCTTATTACGCCCTTGGCAGAACTCATCATAAACTGGAAAATCTTGAAAGAGCCAGAAGTAATTACAGGCTTGCTATTGATAATGATAATAATCTCCATTTAGCTTACTATTATAGAGGAAAAGTTAATTTTATGCTTGAAGAATATGAAGATGCAATACAAGATTTTAATAATGCAATAAGCCGAAGAGGAACATTTGCTCATGCATATCACGAAAGAGGAAGTGCAAAATTAAAAATTAATGATAAATCAGGAGCATTGTCGGATTATCAACAAGCAGTATTATTAAATCCAAATATGTTTATGAGTTATAACGAAATGGGAAATATTTTGCTTAAAAAAGGAGATTATGAAAACGCTTT
>PWLF01000074.1 GCA_003559475.1 Bacteroidales bacterium | reverse complement strand
GTTAGCTATACAAAAATATTAATAAGATTCAAGAATTGTTTTTATAATTTCAAGCTATATAGGTTAGTTTTTTATAAAAAAATAAATTATATTTTCTTATAATTTTTAATTTATAACACAGATATGGAATTGTTTACTTTGCCAAACTTATTGCATTTTTCTTTAATCATTGTTTGCTTTGTATTTGCCGTGATATTATTAACAGAAAAGCCAAAATCTAAAAAAATATTAGGCTTTATGATGGTTTTTGCATCAGGATTTTATTTTTTTAATGCCGGTTTTTTGTGCAGGCCAATGAATTATTGTGACTTTAACAGACCTTTCCTTTTATTATTCTTTTTAAGTATTGTGCCATTTTACTATTTTTACACTAAATCATTAACAACTAAAATATTTCGATGGAATAAAAACTTTTATATTCATTTTTCCCCTGCTATAATAGCAACAATTTCTTCACTAATAGTATTAAACTTTTTTGGTAGTGCAGGAAATGGAAGGTTATATTACTCAACAATTCATAAATTCTCAGTAATTGTTTATTTTTTCCAAGTTTTAGGATACTCAATAGCAATGTTTGTTTTATTAAAAAAGCATACAAAAAACATTAAACATTTTTTTTCATATAATAATGTTAGAAACAATTTAAATTGGTTAAAATTTTTCTTGTTATTTTTTATATTTTTTTCAGCAGTTGACTTCTTTTTTTTCTTCGCCTTTTATTTAGGTGAGCTATATGCGCTCGAAATAACTTATCTCTCTTTAGTTATTGGGTTTTTTATATTTATTGGAGTTTTTGGGTTAAGACAAAAAGAAATTTATCCGCAAGATAATAATATGGACGATAGTGTTTTAGAAAACTCACGCGATAAAAATATCTTTAAAAATGTTATTATCATTGACGAAAAGAAGCAACCTCTTACTGATAAAAGAGCTAAAGATATTTTTATGGAATTAAATAAATTAATTGAGGATGAAAAATTATATAGAAATCCCGATTTATCAATTTTTTATATTTCAAAAAGAATTAACGTAAATACAAAATATATTTCTCATGCTATTAACAGTGAAGCAAATTCTAATTTTTGTACATATATAAACACTTTTAGAATAAATGAGTCTAAGCAACTTTTAAAAACAAAAGAGTCTGACAACTATACTTTAACAGGCATTGCAAATATAGTAGGGTTTCACTCTCAACCACCATTTAATAGTTGGTTTAAGAAGATTACCGGGGAAACGCCATCTCAATATAAAAAGAAATATAGGGGAGCTACTTCCGTTCCGGTATAGTATTTTTTATCAACCCCTAAAACTCATACCTCAATCCTAGATAAAACATCCTTCCGGTTACCGGCCCCCATATCATTGAACCATCAAAATTCTCGCTAAAAGGGTCATGTGATGCGATAATCGGCTCTCCTTGCATATAATCTGTCAGGTTTTCTCCACCGAAATAGATGTCAAAATTATTATACCTGTAGGTTATCTGCCCTAATAAAATTGTATAAAAAGGCGACTCTTTCTCAAAGTTTATCGCTTCCAGATTTTCTCCCAAATCAGGAATTCTGCCCGGTCCATTAAACTGTGCCGTAAGATCAAATTGCCATCTGTTATTTTCAGTTGCATAAGAACCCGTCAATAAACCTCTGTATAAATTTGTAAAAGGCTTTTGTAAAAGCTCCCCTCCGATAGTCTGTTTAACATCAGTATGCCTGTATGCAGCAGATACCTCAAACCTCGACAACGGCTCAAATGAAAATTCCGCCTGATAGCTGTTAGAATATGACTCCCCTTCAAGATTATAAAATACTGCTTCAAACGGACTGTTATCAATATCTACTATAAGTTGATTAATAAAATCAGTTCTGAAATACTCTATACTAAAAGATGCATCATTACCCAAAAAATCAAAATTTTGCGTTACCGTTGCACCATAATTCCATGCTTCTTCGGGTTTTATTTCTTCTGCAAATCTCAAATTTCTTGAGCTTACGAGCAACCCAATATTTTCTGCAATCAAATTTGGCACTCTATAGCCTTTCCCTACTGAACCTCGTATTGTCATGTTTTCAAAAATATTATATCTTAAATGAAATCTTGGAGATATAAAATTGCCGTATAAGTTGTTAAAATCGGCACGAATTCCGGCTATTGCAGTTATATCATCCTCATAATTATAAGTATATAGCGAAAAAATACCGGGAACAGATTCATTTCTGGTATAAACAGAATCATTAAAAACCTCATCATAATTATCCATCAAATAACTAACACCGGCATTTATTTTATGATCAGTTGTTCCTACAATATTTTCATAAATAACATTAGCATATAATGTATTTTGATCGCCATCATAATTATTTACACCATAGAATGAGTCATGCTCGTGGTGAGAATAAGAAAAGATTGTCCCTAAGCTCCCTTCAGGTTGATTAGCAAAGAAAAATCCTGTTTTGGCAAAAACATCATACCTGTTTGTATTTTTTTCAAAACCGTAAAAATTATTATCCCCATTATCCAGATAATCCATTTGCCCTCCCATTCTGTTCTCACTCATAACTCTAAAACCAAACTGCGATTCCATAACATTATGAATATCAAACCTATACCTGTTCATAAAATTAATTTTTTGAACTAAAGGATGATCAGCAAAAGAATTGTTGTTATGGTCAATGGGATTGTCTAAATATTCGCCGTGCAGCATTACCATAGTTCTAAAATTATCAGTGATATCAACAGAAGTATTCAAACTGCTTTCCAGTCTTCCATGTTGATTTATATAAAAATTATAAAAGAATTTTTCGCTGTTTTCCGGTTTTTTCAACTCAACGTTTATTTGCCCTGTGATAGATTCATAGCCGTTTATAACAGAAGCTGAGCCTTTGGAGATATGAACAGATTCCATCCATGTTCCCGGCACATAGGTTAACCCAAACGGCTCTCCTAATCCTCTTATCATAGGGAAATTCTCATTAAGAAGCTGACTGTACTTTCCGGCTAAACCTAAAAGCTCAATCCTTTGTGCACCTGACACAGCGTCGCTATAGCTGACATCAACCGTTGTCGTTGTTTCAAAGCTTTCTGCCAGATTACAACAAGCTGCTCTTTGAAACTCGGAAGAAGTAAGCATTTCAGTATGAATCGGCTCTAAACTTGATATGTGTGCCCCCATTTTTCTGCCGGATACAAGGACTTCCTCCAGCTCTTGATACGATTTAAGTCGTATTTCAATAAACTTATCAATATTTCTTATAAGCAATGTATCGCTTTGATATCCGACAAAACTAACAATTAATTCATGAGGCAAAGATTTATGCTTACGTAAGCTGAATTTGCCGTTTTCATCAGTAGTTGTTCCTGATGTTGTCCCTGACCAGTAAACATTTGCCCCGACTAAAGGACGCAAAATATCATCCGAGTCAGGATTTTTTTCATATACAACTCCTTCTAAATGCTTGACATCATTACCACTATTATGTTCAAGGGCAGATAAGCTGATAAAAGGAAAAATAAAAATCAATAATACTATCAAATATTTTATCATGGTTTTACTCTTTTTTTAATTAATAAAAAATTAGCTCTGTAATCAAATACAGGCACTTAAAAAATTAAAAAAGAATAAAACCTAACAGTATTTAAAATGTTTGGTAAAAATGACAAAAGCTTTTGCCACTAATTTTGGAGGTGGATCTATATAATCTATTAAAAATTTATTTTCAGAACATTCCGTGCAGTAAATATGACATTCTGTATTTTTTATAGGCACTAAAAAAAGCTGTATATAACTTACGGAATTATTGGGCTGAATGCTCTCATAAGAGTTTACAATGTACTTTACTTCCGTTTCACAGCAATCTGAGTCAATATCAAACAATCCACATTGATGAACAACAGCGCTTTTTTCTTCACAGCAACAAGTAAGTTCTGAACAAGCATCAAAATTTTCATGCTCATGCTTAATGGAATTGTTATAACCGGCTAAATGATATTCTTTTGTTTCGCAATCTAAACAATAATGCAATAAAAGACTTACTCCCACAGACGACATCAGGAATATGCCTGTAAGAGCAATTGCAATTATTTTTTTAAACCTTTGAAACATCATAATTTGATTTTTTACAATACAAATTTACGCTTTTTATTAAAAATAAAAAAAAGTTCACGCAAAGGTCGCGAAATGATTAAATGCGAAAGTTCGCAAAGGGTTTAGTATGCTAATTATTGCAAGGATTTTATAATAGTTGATTTTTTTCTTTTGCGACCTTACCGTATCTTTTTGTTTTGCGGGTTTTGCGTGGGGCTAAAAGTAGAATGTTTATAAAGTAGAAAGTGGAAAGCAACTAAGTTATCTTACATGCCTCGTATGTTTGCAAAAACTTTTAAAAGGGCCAAATTAATAATTATTTTTGTATTATAATTGTTTAATTTGGGGAAAGGCAGGATTAGTTTTCAAATGCCAGATGCACAAAATCTGT
>PWLF01000266.1 GCA_003559475.1 Bacteroidales bacterium | reverse complement strand
TAAACATAATAAAATAACTATTAAATATGGATAAAAAATAGAAGAAACTATATGAAATTATATTAAAAAACTTTAATTATCCCCTCCTGAAGGCATTAAGAAGCCTCACTATAATTGATTGTCATACTGCTTTTCTCAAAATTAAGCCCAGGCTGCCATCAATAAATCAATATCTTGATAAGGAATTTTGAAGGATTCTCCAATGTAAGAGTTCGTTAGCGTTCCATTATAAATATAGATCCCTTTCCTTATTCCCGTATCAATTTTAAGAATATTATTTAACCCGCCGCTTTCTCCGATATTTAACAGAACCGGAGCGAAAAAATTGCTTAACGAATAGGAAGCTGTTCTCGGTACTCTCGATGCTATATTGGGAACACAATAATGAGTTATATTATGTTTCTTGAAAACAGGGTCAGCATGACTTGTTAACTTAGAAGTTTCAATACATCCTCCTTGATCTATACTCACATCAACTATTACTGAGCCTTCTTTCATCTGTGTTACCATATCTTCAGTAATTACTATAGGAGCTCTTCCCTCAGGGGAGTGGATTGCACCAATAACCACATCAGCTGTTTTGAGTGCTTTAAGAAGAACTTTTGGTTGAACAATAGATGTATATATTCTGGTATTTAAATTGCTTTGTAACCTTCTGAGCCGGTGTATTGAATTGTCGAAAACTTTAACAAAAGCTCCTAATCCTGTTGCTGCACGTACAGCAAATTCTCCAACGGTGCCGGCACCTAATATAACAACTTCAGTCGGTGTTATTCCCGAAAATCCTCCAAACATTAGCCCTTTTCCCAACTTTCTGTCACTAAGATATTCGGCAGCAATTAATATTGAAGTGTTTCCTGCAATTTCACTCATGCTTCTTACTATTGACAAAACATTTGCTTTGTCGCGAATAAGCTCAAAAGCAAAAGCATATACTTTTTTAGCCATAAGTGAACGGAAAAAATGCTCGTTTTGCATAGTTAAAGCTATCGTTGAAAAAAGAATTTGCCCCGGCTTGAATAGCTCAAGCTCCTTGTCATTCGGTGGGGCAACTTTCATTATTATATCAGCTTTATATACTTCTTTTTTATCAAAAACAATCTCTGCACCTGCTTCACTATATAGCTTATCATCAAAATAAGCATTGTTGCCGGCTTTTGATTCAACATATACTTTATGCCCGTTCTGTGTTAATAAATTAACGGCTTCCGGAGCTAATGCAACACGATTTTCATAGAAACTCGTCTCCCTTGGTATCCCTATTGTCAAAAAGTCCTTTTTTCTCCTAACTTCAAGCATCTCTTCCTGCGGAAGATATTTGCCGGCATGGGTTTGATACGTACTTTTTTTATTGGATTTTTCCATCTATTTTATTTTTTGAAGTTGTCTTTTGTGAAAATGCATTAGATCATATTTGAGTTAAATTATATCAAAGTTAATAAAAATTTCTATTACTTTAACTTAAAATAAGTTAGTGTAATTAAAAAATAATTAATCTTGTCCCTGATTTTTCAACAGTAATCTTAACAAAAACAGTATCTTCAGGCAAAATTTGCTCTGCCTTTTCCGCCCATTCAATAAAACAGTAATCACCACTGTAAAAATACTCTTCACAGCCTAAGTCCATGATCTCATCGCTCTTTAATCTATACAAATCAAAATGAAATATGTTGCTTCCTGCTGTTGTTTTATATTCATTTATAATTGAAAAAGTCGGGCTTGATATAGAGTCTTTAACTTTTAATAATTTGCATAACTCTTTGATAAATCTTGTTTTTCCGGCACCCATTTCTCCTATAAAAGCAAAAACTTTTTTATCATGGTGCTTTGATAAAAGCTCTTTGCCGATTTTTGGAAGCTCTTCTTCCGATAAACACTTAATGATAGTTTCTGTCATATATTTACTTTGCCTTTAAATAAATAAAAGGTATCAGCATCTCTTCTAATGAAACTCCACCATGCTGAAAAGTGTTTTTGTAATAATTTACGTAATAATTGTAATTGTTCGGATAAACAAAAAAACCGTCCCCTTTTGCAAAAATATACTTTGAATTTACATTTGTAGTTGGCAAATATGCCTCACCCGGCTTTTGTATATCAAATACTTCGGATTTCTTAAATTGAATACTTCTGCTGGTTTTGTATCTTAAGTTAGCAGAAGTGTTTTTGTCACCAACAACTTTTGTCGGGGTGCTGACTTGTATAGCACCATGGTCAGTAGTTATGATAACATTGATTTTTTTCGAGCTTAAAAATTGCATTATTTTTCGTAAAGGAGAATGCATAAACCATGACTTTGTCAGAGAACGATATGCCGCTTCATCATCTGCCAATTCTTTTATAACCTCCATCTCTGTGCGAGCATGGGATAACATATCAACAAAATTATAAACGATTACATTTAAAGGATTGGAAATATAATTATTTATGTTATCCGCTAATTTTTTCCCTGCATTTAGGTTTAATATTTTATGATAGCTGAATTTTACATCTACACCTAACCTGTGAAACTGCTCTTGCAAAAGTTCTGCTTCATATTGGTTGCGGTATTCTTCTTGGTTCTCATCTATCCAATATTTAGGATATTTCTTTTTAATTTCAGAAGGCATTAATCCTGCAAAAATTGAGTTTCGGGAATACTGCGTTGCTGTTGGTAATATACTGTAATAGACATCATCTAATTCAACCCTGTAAGAATCCTGAAGTAATGATTGCAAAACCTTCCATTGATCATATCTTAAATTATCAATCAGTATGACAAACAGCTTTTTGTCTCTTCTTAATAAAGGCAAAACAGCATCTTTCATTAAAGTATGCGACATTACGGGCTTAACCTCAGCATTGCCACTTACCCAGTCAATATAGTTGTTTTGAATAAAGCGTGAAAAAGAATTATTTGCTTCATGTTTTTGCATTTTTATAATATCTTTCATGCCGGGATCATCTGATTGCTGAAGCTTCAATTCCCAATTTACGAGCTTTTTATATATTTCTTTCCACTGTTTATGATTAAGCTTATCATTTATTGACATTGAAATATCACGAAACTCCTGCTGGTACGACATGGATGTCTTTTCTTCAATAAGCTTCCGGTTTTCTAAATTCTTCTTTATTGATAGTAATATCTGATTGGGGTTAACCGGCTTTATGAGATAGTCAGCAATATTGCTGCCTATTGCTTCATTCATGATAGACTCTTCTTCACTTTTGGTAATCATTATAACCGGAATCCCTAAATTTTTATCATTAATCTTGCTAAGAGTTTCAATACCACTTAGTCCCGGCATATTCTCATCTAAAAAAATTATATCAAAATTGTATCTGTTTAATAAATCTATTGCTTCATCACCACTTTGGCAAGTTTCAACATTATAACCTTTCTCCTCTAAAAAAATCATGTGTGGCTTTAACAAATCAATTTCATCATCAACCCATAAAATTTTTGCTCCCATTTACAACTCTCCTATTTTATATTTATATCAAATTAAAAAAAATGATAAACGCATTCTGTTAATTAAAAACTCAAAATAATCAATTTAATTATAAACCTGTAAACTTTTTTTAGCACGATACACACTTTTAGTCCCACGCAAAAACCGCAAAAGAAAAAGATACGGTAAGGTCGCAAAAGAAAAAAATCAGCTATTAAAAAAATCCTTGCAATAATTAGCAAACTAAACTCTTTGCGAACTTTCGAATTTAATCATTTCGCGACCTTTGAGTGAACTTTTTTAAAACCCTTTCCACTTTCTACTTTAATACTTTCCACTTTTACCTCTAAATACTCTGTGTACCTCTGTGAAATAACTCTGTGTAACTCCGTGGTTAAAAGATATAAAAAAAAATACCATACAACGACAATTAATCCAAAAACTAAAATTTGTTTTTTAAAAAAAAGTATTATCTTTGTCAGCGAAAAATAAATAAATATGATTTATAATAAATTACATCATCATCATTCTTATACTGGCGCTCAGGCGTGGTAGGAGTGATATGTTGTTTTTAAAAATATATTTCAAAACCCGTCTGAGAAATCGGACGGGTTTTTTATTTTGCCTCCCCGCATAAGTAAAGCCCCACGGTTTCTCCGACATAAAAAATCATACTATGACTAAATTAAAAATTGCTGTTCAAAAAAAAGGAAGACTTAATGAAAAGTCTGTCGAACTACTTAAAAACTGCGGAATAAAACTATCAAATGGAAGCAATAAATTAAAAGCTACAGCTAAAAATTTTCCTATAGAAGTTTTGTTTCTCCGTGATGACGACATCTCTCAGTATGTTGAACAAGGTGTTGCCGATATTGGTATATTGGGGGAAAATGAAGTTTGGGAAAGAGATAAAAATGTTGTTATAAAAGAAAAACTTGGATTTGCATACTGCAAAATGTCTCTTGCAATACCCAAAGAAGAAAAATATACAGGGCTTGACTGGTTCAAAAATAAAAAAATAGCTACCAGCTACCCGAAGATATTAAACAACTTCTTTAAAGAAAAAGGCATCCCCGTTGACATTGAGGAAATAGGAGGCAGTGTTGAAATAGCTCCGGGGATTGGCTTGGCAAAAGCGATATTCGATATAGTAAGCACAGGAAGCACTCTTATGATGAACGGACTTAAAGAAGTTGAAGTTGTTGTTAAAAGCGAGGCAGTCCTGATTAGCTCTCCAAAAATTAATGAAGAAAAACAAAAACTGCTCGACAAGCTTTTGTTTAGAATTAAGGCAATAAGAAATGCATCAGAAAATAAATACATACTTCTGAATGCTCCGAATAGTGCTATAGACAATATCTGTTCAGTCTTGCCGGGAATGAAATCTCCTACAATTTTGCCTCTGGCTGTTGAGGGTTGGAGTAGCTTGCACTCAGTGGTTAAAGAGGACGAGTTTTGGGAGGTTATTGACAAACTAAAAAATCTCGGAGCACAAGGAATACTTGTAACATCTATAGAAAAAATGATTAATTAAAAAATTAGATATAAAAAATTATTAATATAAATCTTAATCAAATGGAAACACAAATAAATATTATTGAAAATCCTTCTTTGGAAAGCATTAAGGATTTGTTAAAAAGACCTTTGGAAGACCCCGGTTTTTTAGATAACGCCATAAGAGATATTTTCTTAGCAGTAAAGCGTAAGGGCGATAAAGCACTTATTGATTTCACTAAAACTTTTGATGGTGTAGAACTAAAGAGTTTGAAAATTGAAGAGTCGGAAATTGAAGAATCCGGAAACAAAGTTGATAAGTCTTTACAGGAAGCTATAGCTGTTGCAGCAGTGAATATAAGGCGTTTTCACTCATCACAGGTTAGTGAGACCGTAAAATGTGAAATATCTGAGGGGATTACTTGTTGGCAAAAAGCTGTGCCTATACAAAGGGTTGGCTTGTATATTCCCGGAGGCAGCGCCCCACTTTTTTCTTCTGTTTTAATGCTTGCAATACCCGCTAATATTGCAGGATGTAAAGAGATTGTAATGTTTACTCCTCCCGGGAAAGACGGCACAATAGACCCTGCATTACTTTTTGCAGCCAAGATATCCGGTGTAAAAAATATCTATACCGTAGGTGGCGCCCAAGCAGTTGCTGCTATGGCTTTTGGAACGGAATCAATAAAGCCGGTTGATAAAATATTTGGTCCGGGCAACCAATTTGTTACCGCAGCAAAGCAGGAAGTCCAAAAATACGGAGTAGCTATTGATATGCCGGCAGGTCCTTCAGAACTTATGGTAATGGCTGATGAAATAGCAATACCGGAGTTTGTCGCCTCCGACATGTTGTCTCAAGCCGAGCATGGTCCCGACAGCCAGGTTGTTATGCTGACCAACAATAAGGATATCGCAAAAAAGACAATTGATGCAATTAATAATCAATTAAAAGACTTATCACGAAAGGATATAGTAAAAGAAAGTTTGAAATCATGCAAGGTAATATTTTTCAGCGATATTAAAGAAATGATTGTTGCAGCAAATGAATATGCTCCGGAGCATCTAATTATTGCTATGAAAGATAAAAACAAGATTGCGGAGTCTGTACTTAATGCCGGTTCGGTTTTCTTAGGAAATTATACGCCTGAAAGTGCAGGCGATTATGCTACGGGCACTAATCACACATTGCCTACAAATGGCGCAGCAAAAGCTTATAGCGGAGTTAATATTGATAGTTTCGTGAAAAAAATTACCTTTCAGGAAGTTACAAAAGAAGGAATAATGCAAATTGGAAAAACAATAGAATTAATGGCTGAAGCAGAGCAGTTAACAGCTCATAAGAATGCCGTTTCAATCAGATTAAAACAGTAAAGAATGAAAGAATTAAATAATTATATCAGAAAAAATATTCTGTCTCTTACACCATATTCCAGTGCAAGAGATGAGTATTCAGGTGTTGACGGGGTTTTCCTTGACGCTAATGAAAACCCTTTCGGCAATCTTAATCGCTATCCCGACCCATATCAAAAAATCTTGAAAGGGAAAATCTCTGATTTAAAATCAGTTGATATTAATAATATTTTTGTCGGCAATGGCAGCGATGAAATTATTGACCTTTGTTTTAGAGTTTTTTGTGAACCCGGCTTGGATAATGTGATAATTTGCCATCCTACATACGGCATGTACGAGGTGTTGGCGAATATTAACAATATTAAAATATTAAAAGTAGCGCTCAAATATGGGTTTGAATTGGATTTAGATGCTATTTTGAATATGGCAAAAAAATCAAACGGCAAAGGGAAAACTAAGATGATTATTGTTTGCTCTCCTAACAATCCTTCCGGCAACTATATGGAAAATGTTGAAACGCTGGTTGAAAATTTTGACGGGATAGTACTTGTTGATGAAGCGTATATTGATTTTACGGATAAACCTTCTTTAAAAAGCAAAATTAAAGAGCATAACAATCTTATAGTTTCACAAACTTTCAGCAAAGCATGGGGCTTGGCAGCAGCAAGAGTAGGAATGGCATTTGCTGATGAGAAAATAATTTCTTTCTTGAACAAAGTTAAACCTCCGTATAATGTTAGTGAAATCAATCAAAATGCGGCAATAGAAGCAATAGACAATGTCGAAAATTTTGAAAATAACAAAAGGATAATATTGGAGCAAAAAGATTTTTTAATAAATGAGTTATTAATGATACCTTTGGTTGAAAAAATATATCCTTCTGATGCTAACTTTATTTTGGTTAAAGTAAATGATGCTGCTACAGTGTTTAATAAACTTAAAGAAAACAATGTGGTAGTTAGAAACAGAGATAGTGTCGTAAATAATTGCATACGAATAACTGTCGGAAGTCCTGAAGAAAATAAGGAGCTTATACGGGTATTAAAAAGTTTTTAATGTTATTTTAAAAAAAGAAACACTATGAGAACATTAATTATTAACAATGAAGGGTCTCTTGAAAAAGATTCAAATAATAAAGAGATTATAAAGAAAGCTGAAGAAAGAGATTTTAAGTTAATGATGTTGGCGGAGGAGTCTTTTTCAATTTCCGGTATATCCGGTAATTTTAAGCAAGCTATACATGATTTCTTCTATCCTGAACAAAGAAAAGCAAATTTAAAAAGAAGAACATCGGAAACGGATATTTATGTGGAGCTTAATCTTGATGGTACAGGCAAGAGTGAGATAAAAACCGGATTAGGATTTTTTGACCATTTACTGGAGCAAATTTCCAAACACGGTAATTTTGATTTAATTTTAAAAGCAGAGGGTGATTTACATGTTGATGAACATCACACCATTGAAGATGTGGCAATATTGCTTGGTGAAACTTTTTTAAAAGCATTAGGTGGTAAAGAAGGTATTGAACGTTATGGATTTTTGCTTCCTATGGATGATTGTCTTGCACAAGTTGCTGTTGATTTGGGCGGCAGACCCTGGTTTGTTTGGGATGTGCAGTTTAAAAGAGAGAAAATCGGAGATGTGCCACTTGAAATGATAAAACATTTCTTTAAATCATTTTGTGATAATGCAAAATGCAACCTTAATATTAAGGCAGAAGGTGAAAATGATCACCACAAAGCGGAAGCGATATTTAAAGCTTTTGCTAAAGCAATGAAAAATGCTGTAAGATATTCGGAAAATTATTCAATCCCAAGTACGAAAGGCAAGTTATGATAGTTATTTTAAAATATAATGCAGGAAATTCGACAAGCGTGAAGAATGCTGTTGACCGTCTGGGTTTTGACAGTATAATAACAAGCGACCCGGATTTGATAGCAAATTCAGAAAAGATAATTTTTCCCGGTGTAGGGCAGGCAAAATCAGCTATGAAATATTTAAAAAATTGCGGTCTTGACCGGATTTTAAAAACAGCTAAGCAACCTGTTTTGGGTATTTGTCTTGGCTTGCAATTGCTTTGCCGGTTCACGGAAGAAAGTGATACTGAATGTTTAGGCGTTTTTGATTCTATCGTCAAAAAGTTTCCGAAAAAAGATAGAGTGCCTCATATTGGGTGGAATAATATCAATAATATTAAAGGAGAGATATTTAAAGATATTAAGAAAGAAGATGATTTCTATTTTGTTCATAGTTATTATGCGGAAGTTAACTCAAGTACAGTTGCTACTTGTGATTACATTTTGCCGTTTTCGGCGGCATTACAGAAGAATAATTTTTTTGCAACCCAATTTCACCCTGAAAAATCAGGAAAAGTAGGGGAGTTGATATTAAAAAACTTTTTATCGTTATGAGAATAATTCCGGCAATAGATATAATAAATGGAAAGTGTGTCAGATTGACCAAAGGAGATTATAGATTAAAAAAAGTCTATAACGACAACCCCGTTGAGGTAGCGAAACAATTTGAAGACCATGGTATAAAATATTTACACCTGGTTGACCTTGATGGAGCGAAATCAAAGCATATTGTAAATCACAATATACTAAAGGAAATCAAGACAAAAACAAACCTGAAAGTTGATTTCGGCGGTGGCATAAAAAGCGATTCGGATATTGAGAAAGCTTTTGAAAACGGCGCCGACCAGGTAACAGCAGGAAGTATAGCTCTTAAAAACAGAGAGCTGTTTGTTAATTGGCTGAAAAAATACGGACCGGGTAAAATTATTTTGGGAGCTGATTTTAAGGAACGTAAAATTGCAACTGACGGATGGATGCAAAACTCCGAAGCGGATGTGTTGGAGTTTTGCAAAGAGTATCAAAAAGAGGGCGTCAGCTATGTTGTATGCACAGATATTTCTAAAGATGGCATGTTGCAAGGTCCTTCTTTGGGGGTTTATAAAGAAATTTTGGATAATGTTTCCGTAAATCTTATTGCCAGCGGAGGTATAAGCAGTATTGATGATTTAAAAAAAGTTAAGGCAATCGGTTGCGAAGGGGCTATTATCGGAAAAGCAATTTATGAAGGAAAAATAAAAATTAAAGATATTATTGAGTTATGTTAAAGAAAAGAATTATACCGTGTTTAGATATAAAAGACGGCAGAACGGTTAAAGGTGTCAATTTTGTTCAGATAAAAGATGCCGGAGACCCTGTTGAGCTTGCAAAAAAATATGTTGAACAAAATGCTGATGAACTGGTGTTTTTGGATATAATGGCTACCTTGGAAAACAGAAGCACCCTTGTTGAACTGGTAAAAAAAATCGCAAAAGAAATCAATATCCCTTTTACTGTCGGAGGTGGCATAAAAACAAAGGAAGATGCAAAAACTATCATTGAAGCGGGAGCCGATAAAATCAGCATTAACTCTTCGGCGGTAAAAAACCCTTCGCTGATAAAATCAATAGCAGGAGAGTTCGGGTGCCAGTGCGTTACAGTTGCTATTGATACTAAAATAGTTGATGGAGAATGGATGGTTTGCATAGGAGCAGGAACTATCCTTTCTGATTTAAAAGCAGTTGATTGGGCTGTAGAAGCAGAAAAACTCGGCGCCGGAGAGATATTGTTAACTTCAATGGAGCATGATGGGACGAAGAATGGATTTTCTATTGATATATTGGAAAAAATCTCTTCTGCTGTAAATATCCCTGTTATTGCATCGGGAGGCGCCGGCAAAATGGAGCATTTTAAAGAAGTTTTTATGAAAACAAAAGTCGGAGCCGCACTTGCAGCAAGTATTTTTCATTATGGAGAAATCTCTGTTGTTGAGTTAAAGAAGTATCTGTCGGGAAATGGAGTGCCTGTAAGACTGGTATAAAAATAAAGTGTGAATTAAAAATGTAAATTAAAATACAGACAAATGGAAAATAACAAAATTGACTTTAGTAAAGAAAACGGGCTGGTGCCGGCAATAATACAAAATGAAAGAAGTTCCAAAGTTTTAATGCTGGGATATATGAATGAAGAAGCTTTTGACAAAACCGTCAAAGAAAAGAAAGTTACTTTTTTCAGCAGAAGCAAAAATCGTCTGTGGACGAAAGGGGAGGAGTCGGGGAATTACTTAATTGTAAAAGATATTAAAATTGATTGCGACGGGGATACTTTACTTATAAATGTTGAGCCACTCGGACCAACATGTCACACCGGCTCAGAATCATGCTTTAAAGATAACAGAGCTAAGGGGTTTTTATATGAATTGGAGAAAATTATTGAAGACAGAATAGGGGGTGATTCGAAAACTTCTTATACGAAAAAAATATTTGACGAGGGAATAAACAAGGTAGCACAAAAAGTCGGAGAAGAAGCTGTAGAGGTTATTATTAGCGCAAAAGAAAACAATGCCGATGATTTTAAAAATGAAGTCTCAGACCTGCTTTATCACTTAATAGTTTTGCTAAAAGCCAAAGGCGTTGGTTTAGAGGTTGTGGAAGAAGTGTTGAAGGGGAGGAGGAGTTAAAAAATCTCATTAAATTTATTGAAAATAAGTTTTCTTTGACTATTTTTGAATGATTATTCTAAAAAACGGTTTATGTATATTTGCCTCTTACAGAAAATCCTTATAATAAATAAAATTTTATGTATTTATCTGTAATTGATTGGGTTATTATTGCCGGATTTCTCCTATTGTCTCTTATAATAGGATTAATATACCGTAACAGGGCAAGTAAAGACTTGTCTTCTTTTTTTCTTACCGGCAGAAATTTGCCTTGGTATATTGCAGGTATATCAATGGTTGCAACAACTTTTGCAGCCGACACCCCTCTTGCTGTTACTGAGCTTGTCGGAGAAAGCGGAATATCAGGCAACTGGCTTTGGTGGAATATGCTTATTGGAGGGATGTTAACTGCATTTTTCTTTGCAAGAAACTGGAGAAAAGCTTAGGTGCTTACAGAGCTCGAATTTATTGAGTTCCGCTACAGTGGTAAAGAAGCATCTTTTTTGAGAGGGTTTAAAGCTGTCTATCTTGGTGTTTTTATGAATGTTATGATAATAGCTTGGGTTAATCTTGCTATGCTGACTATTATTGAAGTCTTTTTTGACATTCCCGCAGGGCAAGCGATATGGTATTTGACGGGTGTGATGTTATTAACGGTAATTTATTCTTCATTGGCAGGATTGTGGGGCGTTACTGCTACTGATGCCGTGCAGTTTTTTATTGCAATGGCTGCCAGTATCGTTTTAGCAGTTATAGTTTTAAATACTGATAAAATCGGAGGTATAAGCGGTTTGCAAGAACAGCTACCGGAATCTACTTTTCGTTTTTTTCCTGAAATTGGAAAGGAAAGTAGCTCTTTTGCCGGTACGTTAAGTATTAGCATAGGTGCATTTCTTGCATTTATTGGAGTTCAGTGGTGGGCTAGCTGGTATCCGGGAGCAGAACCCGGAGGAGGTGGCTATATTGCCCAAAGAATGATGAGTTGCAAAGATGAAAAAAACTCAATCCTGGCTACTCTTTTTTTTCAAATTGCACATTATTGTCTGAGACCCTGGCCATGGATAATTGTAGCACTTTGCGTTTTGATTTTATATCCCGAGCTTAATGCCGACCAACAACGCATGGGGTACGTTATGGCTATGAGAGATTATTTGCCGGCAGGTCTAAAAGGACTACTGCTTACAGCTTTTCTCGCAGCATACATGAGCACAATATCAACACAGCTTAATTGGGGAGCAAGCTACCTGGTAAATGACCTCTATAAAAGGTTTATTAAACCTGAAAAGAAATTCGTTGACATTAAAAAATCAAATAAACACTATATTTTTACAGCAAAAATAGCTACTTTTTTAATAATGATAATAGCTCTTTTTGTTACAACAAAAGTAACTACTATCAGCGGATTGTGGTATTTTATTATTGAATGCGGCGCAGGGCTGGGACTTGTCCTTATTTTAAGATGGTATTGGTGGAGAATTAACGCATGGAGCGAAATAGCTGCAACAATTACTCCATTTATAGCTTATGGATTTGCAAAATTATTCCTGGAAAATGTAATGCCCGACAGCTTTCTTATTAATAGAGGAACATTTTTCTTTACAGTCGGAGTTACTACTGTAGTTTGGTTGCTGGTTACAAAATTCACGAAGCCGGTTAACAAAGAAACACTGCAAAAATTTTATGATAAAGTAAAACCTGACGGCAACTGGAAACCTTTTGAAAACAAGAAAAAAGATAAAAGAAATTTATTTAATTTGATGATTTGCTGGATAAGTGCTATATTTATGACATATTCGGCGCTGTTCGCTACAGGGAAATTAATATTTGCTCAATGGTTAGATGCCTTTATCTGGTTGTTAATTGCACTGATATCTGTTTCAGTATTGCTCGTTTTTATTAAAAAAACAAGAATATTTGATTAAAACATTTAAAATATTTTTATATGTCGGAATACAAGGGAATAGTTATAAAATCAACGGGTAGCCGATACTCAGTTTTATATGAGGATAATAAACATATTCAATGCAATTTAAGAGGAAAATTAAAACTTGAGGGTTTTAAAACAACTAATCCTGTCGCAGTTGGAGATAAGGTCTTTTTTGAGATAAACAATGATGGTACGGGAGTTATAAATAGAATTGAGGAAAGAAAAAACTACGTGATAAGAAAAGCAACCAGACTTTCACGCCAAAAACATATTATTGCCGCTAATATTGACATGGCATTATTGGTAGTTACTTTAGCCGAACCCTTTACCTCTACCGGTTTTATTGACAGATATTTGGTAACTATTGATGCATATAGAATCCCTGCAAAATTAATTTTCAACAAATATGATATTTATGATTCAGAACAATTGGAAAAGCTTGAAGAACTGACTTCAATATATGAGCCACTCGGCTATGATTGTCATGCTGTTTCAGCTAAAACAAAGTTTAATATTGATGAATTTGAGTCGCTTTTGAAGGATAAAACATCATTGTTGTCAGGGATGTCAGGTACCGGAAAGTCAACGTTAATTAACACTATTGACCCTTCCTTGAATTTAAAAACCCGATCAATCTCCAAAGCTCACGGAAAAGGTAAACATACAACAACTTTTGCGGAAATGTTTGAATTAAAAAATGGCGGAAGAATAATTGACACCCCGGGGATAAAAGAATTCGGGTTGGTTGATGTTGAGAAGAACGAGTTATATCATTTCTTTCCCGAGATGAGAAAATATTTCAACAAATGCAAGTTTGATAATTGTGTGCATATTCATGAACCCGGCTGTAAAGTCAGAGAAGCTATTGATGAAGGAGAAATCCACTATTCAAGATACTTAAGCTATTTAAGCATGCTTGAATCCTATGATGATTATAGAAGAAGATAAATTAAACATAAATCATGGAATTTAAAATTTGAGTTTATGGTAGTTGGATGTGGTATAGATACTGAAGAAAGAAGTAGATTTGACAAATATCTTGATGATATTAGCAATTCCGGCTTTGTTAAAATGATATATACAAACAGGGAAATTGTGAATTACCGCTCAAATTACAGAAAATTTATCCCAATAAGCTTTTGTTGCAAAGAAGCGGTTTTTAAAGCTCTTGGAGATAGTTGGATGACAAGTCCGGTTCAATGGAAAGAAATAGAACTGATTTTTGATTCAAAAAATTCGGATAATCATAAAATCGTTATGAGTGGTAGTGCAAAAAAAATATTTGACAAACTTAATTGCACGAAAATTATTTCAGACTTTAAAATAGATAGCGAGTCGGTTACTTTTTATGTAATCTTCCTCAGTGAGAATATGTAATGCTTATCTCTTTTGATTTTTTGCGTACTAATTAAAAAGCATTGAATTTGAATGTTGCCCCTAACTTAAAAAAGCTTTGGTCAATTGTAAATTCGTTAACTTCTTCACCGGGAACGCTGCTCCCTGAAGCTTTTCTGACAACCGGCTGACCCCAATTATATTCAAAATTCAAATAGATAAAATGATATCCGAATCTTAGTCCTGAAGCTACCCTGTATTGTGGTGTCAATGAAGGACTACGGTCTATTTCATTATTAATATTGTTATAAAAATCAAAACTTGATAATCCTAAAACCCCTTGCGCATAAACATCTATACCTACTTTATCCTGAGGCACAATTGTCATTACAGGTCCGATTTTCATTGATAATATTGTGGAACTCAGATTAGGGTCATTTCTAGAGAATGAATAATAACTATTTTCAGGTAAGACAATACTGTTCCTGTTTATGGTAAATTCACCTATAGTTAAATCAACACCATAGTTTAGCAAAGATGCTTCATCTTCTTCTTTAAAGTAAAACAACATACCAAAATTAAATCCGGCGCCAAATGCGTTTAGAGATGTGCTGTTGACGTTTTTAGGATAGCCAAAATCTTCAGTTGGCATAGTTACAACCGGAGATAGATAAAAAGTGTTTTTTAAAGAACTCTGTGAAGATAATGAAAAAGATATCATTACCAATAATGCGACAATTAAAAACAGTTTATTTTTCATGATTCTTATAGATTTGGTTAAAAATATTCTTAAGTTTAATATAAAACAAAGGTAAGAAAAAAAATTATCTTATAAGTTTTATAGTGCCGTTTTTTTTATGTTCTTTTCCTTGGCTTGTTTTTAAATATATTGAATAGAGGTAAGTCCCTGTGGGTGCTTCTCTTTTGTTATGACTGCCGTTCCATGCGGTTTCATGATCGTCGGTTATAAAAATCTGCTCTCCCCAGGTGTTATAAATAATTAACTCATATTTTTCTAAAACCACATTGCGTATTATTGGTTTAAAAGTTCTGTTTTTTTCTATTGTGCTTTCGGGTTTAAATGCATTAGGAATAAACAGTTCAAGGTCGCGCTCAACCATAGCATGATTGGAGTTAACGGTATCTGTAAATCCGTAAGGGTTGTTATTTCCTTCCACAGCTTTAACTTTATAAACAAATTCTTTGAATAACATTTCTTCTCCGGCATCGGTAAAATGGTCGGTATATAAATTTTGACCCGAAGGAATATTTGGTTCAAGTATTTCAAAATCATCATCTTGCAAGTCTTTTCGTTTGATAATATAATGGGAAATGCCGCCTCCTAAACCTTCAGGGTGATTCCAGATTAATTCGTTTTCAGTGTCAGATACTGAAGTGGCAGTTAAAAATATTGAACTAACAGTATTGGAGGTTTTTACAGATCTTCCGCAACTGTCAATTATTTCAAAATAGTATTCTTTTGCTCTTTCAAACTCGTAGGTATTATCGTCATAATGAAAAGTGCCACTCTCTGTTTGGATTGTGTCAAGAATTGTAAATTCACCAATATTGTAAGCAGACCGGTATAAAACATAAGAAGGATTAACAATCGTACTATCAGCATATAGACGTAGTCGGATAAATTCATTATTGATAACAGAGGCATTTCTTAGATGAGCAAATTCGGGTTTGTCAAGTGCTCTTACTGTTTTGCATTTAAAATTAGATGTTGAGGTAACGGTTTTTTCAGTGTTTAAAGACCTTATTTTTATGCAATACTCTCCGCTATTTTCTACCGGTATTTCGATAAAATCCTGATTTATAGAGGCATATTCGGCTATTTCATAATCATTTCCATTAAATGACATTAATATCTTGGTTGAATCTACAGGCGGAGGTAGTGGTTGGGGGGCGCCGACAGTTGTGGTTACTGAATAATTACTCCATTCGATATTTATAGTACCTCTACAAATGTCATAATTAAGGTTTTTAAGAAATATCGTTTGATGGGCATCTGAAGAGGCAAAAGACTCATAATCGCCGTTATCAACCTTACGTGCGGAGATAAAATAAGATTGCGCCTGCAAATCAGCACCAACATTTGTGTCAATATAATGGTCAGTATTTAAATCGCTTGTGGTAGCAATAGTGTTATAAATACCATTTTCGCGTCTGTGAATAGCAAAATTCCCATCCGTTATGTCAGATTCCAAAGTCCAACTGATAATCACATGCCCGTCGTCATTAATAACACTGACAGAGTCAATTATAAGCTCCGATTTGCCCTTTTGCCCTGCAGAATATTGAGCAAAGAAAACGCTTAGTAGTATTAGTAAAAAAACTTTTCTTATTATAAAAGCCATTTGTAATTTTTTATAAACTATTCTTTCGTAAACATACGAAAATTTTGTGTATAAATTATTTATAAAGGTAAAAAAGATTTTGCCTATTTAAAATAAAGGTAAAATTTTATTTTGATGTAAAAAAAAGTTCACACAAAGGTCGCGAAATAATTAAATGCGAAAGTTCGCAAAGAGTTTAGTTTGCTAATTATTGCAAGGATTTTATAATAGCTGATTTTTTCTTTTGCGGGTTTTGGTACGCCATGAGGCGTGCGTTTATTTATATAATTAAAAACCCTGTAGTATGAAAGGACTATACAAGGCAATTTGTCGTTCAC
>PWLF01000190.1 GCA_003559475.1 Bacteroidales bacterium | reverse complement strand
CAGAATATTGATGAAAGATTAAATAAAATTGGAGCAAAAATCAAAAGAATAGAGTCTTAAAACTGCCAATTTGTCGCTGTATTTATACTGGCAAAAGTTTTGATAGATATACTTAAATAGTGTTTAAAAATTTAAAATTTAATAGATAATATGACTGATTCAAAAAATACTGATAATAATCCAAATAATATTGAGCAAAGCAATAATAGTGAAAATGATCAGGTTAACAAATCCGAGAATGGTTCTGAAACATCTAATAATAGTGATGAAGAATTTGATAATACTGAGGATAATATATCGGAGAATGATGAATTAAATGACCAAAAAGAAGAAGATATAAGAGATGAAAAATTTTTAGAGTTGCAAGCTCGTTATGATGATTTGAATGATAAATATTTGAGATTGTTCTCGGAATTTGATAATTTTAGAAAAAGAACGATTAAAGAAAAACTTGAATTAACTAAATCTGCCTCTAAAGATATTATTGAGTCTTTGTTGCCAATAGTTGATGATATGGAAAGAGCAGTAAAGGTGTCTTGTGAAGATAAAGAGAATAATATTGATGTAGAAGGATTAAATATAATTTTAAATAAGCTTAAATCTGTATTAAGACAAAAGGGGGTTGAGGAGATTAATTCGATAGGGGAAGATTTTAATACAGATTATCATGAAGCTATTACGTATATTGATTCGGAAAAAAAGAAAGACAAAGGGAAAGTTGTTGATGTTGTACAAAAGGGATATATGATAAATGGCAAAGTAATAAGGTTTGCTAAAGTTGTTGTGGCAAAATAAAAAAATATTCTAAATGGCAAAAAAAGATTATTACGAAATATTAGGTGTTTCAAAAGACTCATCGCCCCAGGAGATTAAAAAAGCATACAGACAAAAAGCTTTAAAATATCATCCGGATAAAAATCCTGATGATAAAGAAGCAGAGATAAAATTTAAAGAAGCTTCTGAAGCTTATGAAGTGCTTAGTAATCCTGATAAAAAAGCCCGTTATGATAGATATGGCCATTCCGGATTGGGAGGGCAACACGGTCCTTCAGATTTTGGTGGTATGAGTATGGATGATATTTTTAGTCAGTTTAGTGACATATTTGGGGGAGCTTTTGGTGGTAGTGATTTTGGAAGCGGTTTCGGGCAAAGACGTTCTGCAAGAAGAACTAATAAAGGAAGTAATATAAGAATTAAAGTAAGTCTTACACTTGAAGAAATCCTTAAAGGTGTTGAAAAAAAAATACGTATTAATAAATATGTGAAATGTGAAGAGTGTAATGGTACCGGAGCTAAGAAAGGAACATCTTATAGTAATTGCAAGACTTGTGGAGGTGCAGGAAGAGTTACACGTGTTGCCAACACTTTCCTTGGACAAATGCAGACTACTTCTACATGCCCTGACTGTGGAGGAGAAGGGCAAATAATTAAAGAAAAATGTACTAAATGCTTTGGAAATGGAATTGTTAAATCAGATGAAGTAATACCTGTTAAAATTCCTGCCGGTGTTGAAGAAGGAATGCAAATATCAGTTAGAGGAAAAGGTAACGCTGCTGCAAGAGGTGGCGTGCCCGGAGATTTAATTATTCTTATTGAAGAAATAAAACATGATAAATTATTTCGTGACGGATCAAATTTATTATATGACCATTATATTAGTTTTCCGAAAGCTGCATTGGGAGCGACTATTGAAGTTCCTACACTTGAAGGAAAAGCACAAATCAAAATAGAACCGGGAACTCAAGCAGGAAAAGTATTAAGGCTAAGAGGTAAAGGATTACCGGCAGTTAACTCTTATGGAAGAGGAGACTTGCTTGTTAATATTAATGTGTGGACACCAAAAAAACTATCAGCGGAAGAAAAACAAATTCTGGAAAAACTTAATTCTTCAGAAAATTTTAAACCTCAACCTAAAAAAGGAACAAAAAACTTTTTTGAAAAAATGAAAGATTATTTTAACTAATAAAAAAATAGTTCTTAAATAAATGAAAGTTTGAATTGAAATATATTTTTTTGATAATTTTTTAAATATGTTTTTTAATGTCTGATCTTATACAAGTAAATTCTGTTACTAAAGATTTTTCTAATCATAGAGCTTTAGATAATGTATCTATTAATATTCCGAAACAATCAATTTTTGGATTGCTTGGTCCTAATGGTGCCGGGAAAACAACATTAATAAGAATCATTAATCAAATAATTGCGCAAGATAGTGGTGAAATCTTATTTGATGGTAAAAAAATTAATCCTAAACATGTTGAGAGAATTGGTTATCTTCCCGAAGAAAGAGGGCTGTATAAAAAAATGAAGGTTGGAGAACAAGCTTTGTATTTGTCTCAACTTAAGGGAGTACATTATAATGATGCAAAAAAATTATTAAAAGAATGGTTTGAAAAATTTGATTTGTTACCATGGTGGAATAATAAGGTTGAGACCCTTTCAAAAGGAATGCAGCAAAAAGTGCAATTTATAATTACAGTACTGCATAACCCCGAATTATTAATTTTTGATGAACCTTTCAGTGGATTTGATCCAATAAATATAAATCTAATAAAGGATGAAATTATAAAATTAAAGAATAATGGAGCAACTATTATTTTTAGTACTCACAACATGTCTTCTGTAGAAGAATTGTGTGACCATATTGCTCTTATTAATAAATCAAAAAAAGTTCTTGAAGGCAATATTTATAAAATAAAGAGAAGTTATGCGAATCAAGTTTACCAAGTTGAAATGTCAAACTTGTCAGGTTCTTTATTAAATGTTAATGATAATAATTTTGAATTATTGAATCAAGAAAATAAAAATGGTATAACTGAAGCAACAATAAAAATCAAAACTAATGCAAATACAAATGATCTTATAAGCAAATTGTTTAACAATGGAACTATTGTTGGATTTAAAGAGGTTGTGCCAAGCATGGATGAAATATTTATAGATACAGTTTCTCGTAAAGAATAATTAAAATTGACTGAAATGTTCAATAAAGTTTTTATAATAGTTAAAAGAGAGTTTTTATCGAGGGTAAAGAAAAAGTCATTTATAGTAATGACAATTCTAGGCCCAGTATTATTTGCTGCTTTAATTACTTTGCCGGTAGTAATAACAAAAATGTCAGAAAGAGAATATAATATTGGTGTTGTTGATGATACTTTTTTGTTTTATGATAGGTTTAAAGATGGCAATAATATTGTTTATACTAACTTGCATACAAATATAAATGATGCTTTAGAGCTTGTTAAACGCGAAAAGTTTGATGCTGTTTTGCATATACCTAAAGTTGCTTTTGAATCTCCTTCAACTCTTAGACTTATAACTAAGGATGCTATAAACATTAATGCTAAAATACATACGGAAAATGTTTTAAAGCATGAGTTTGAAAGTCTGAAATTAGGGGCTCGAGGTATTGATAGTGAAGTTTTAAGAGCAATAGAGACAAATATTGATATACAGGCAGTTCGTATACAAAAAGATGGTATGGAGGAGACAGACTATCCTGAAGTTAGTATAATACTAGGGATATTAAGTGGTTTGTTAATATATATGTTTATATTCCTTTTTGGTTCTCAGGTGTTAAGAGGAGTATTGGAAGAAAAAACCAGCATAATAGTTGAAGTTATTATCTCATCAGTAAAGCCTTTTCAGCTTATGATGGGTAAAATATTTGGCATAGCTATGGTTGGATTGACTCAGTTTCTTGTCTGGGTATTTTTAACCCTTATTATAGTGTCAGCAGTTAGAGTTGCTATGCCTGAGATGTTTGAGTTTGCTTCCGGTCAGCAAGTTCAGCTAACAACTGCTCAAATGTTGGATTCAAATCATATTGACAAACAAATCGGAGAAGTAAAACATCATGATACTATGACAGCACAAGTTTTGGAAGCTTTGTCGGCTATTAACTGGTATGTGATGATATTTGCTTTTATATTTTTCTTCCTTGGAGGATATTTTTTATATGCAGCACTATTTGCAGCTATAGGTTCGGCAGTTGATAACGAGGCAGATACTCAGCAGTTTATGTTGCCTGTCACTATTCCATTGATATTTGCAATTATTTTTGCTCAAATGGTAATGAGCAATCCCGGAGGACCCATAGCTTTTTGGTTATCAATGATACCACTGACATCTCCGGTAATAATGATGATGAGAATTCCTTTCGGAGTGCCTCTTTATGAGATATACTTATCAGCATTTTTCTTGATATTAGGATTTTTAGCAGCAACTTGGTTAGCTGCAAAAATATACAGAACAGGGATATTGTTCTATGGTAAAAAAATTGGATATAAAGACCTCTGGAAATGGTTAAAATCATAGATATTAATTAAAAAAGTGTAATATGGAAACTTTTATAGAAAGTGTGTTTTTTCAATTTATTATAGAGAATGTTAAACCATGGGTAATAAATGAATTTCCTGCTCTATTATTAATAATAATTTTATTTTTTATTGTTTTTAAGATTGTTTCTTTTTCTTTAAAAAGAATCAAGAGAAAAATGTTAAGCAGAGCGGAATGTAATGAAAAAGTTGACACGGATGAATCATCAAAAAGAATTAATACTTTATATGATATATTTCATGGGTTTATTAAGATGGTTTTGTGGGTTGTCCTAATTATTATGATACTTCAAAGAGTGGGCTTAAATACTGCTCCTTTACTTGCAAGTGCCGGGATAATTGGTTTAGCTATCGGTTTTGGTGCACAGGAGCTTGTTAGAGATTATATTGCAGGATTTTTTGTTATATTAGAAAATCAAATACGGGTGGGGGATGTAGTGTCAATAAACCAAACAAGTGGAATTGTTGAAAAGATTGAGCTTAGAACAACAACACTCAGAGATTTTTCAGGAACCGTTCATGTTTTTCAAAACGGAAAAATAAACAGCATTTCTAATATGACAAAAGATTGGTCAGCAATTGTTTTTGATATAGGAGTTGCATATAAAGAAGATACTCAAGCAGTTATTGATATAATGAAGCAAGTCGGTGACGAGCTTATGGAAGATAGTAATTTTAAAAATGATATTAAAGAGCCGATCGAAGTATTTGGTCTGAATGAGTTTGCTGATAGTGCTTTAGTTATAAAAGCACGTTTTAAAACAAAGCCAATTCACCAATGGAGAGTTGGTAGGGAATATAGAAAAAGATTAAAAGAGGCATTTGATAAAAATAATATTGAAATACCATTCCCCCATACTACTGTATATTGGGGAGAAAAGACTAACCCCCTTAAGATTGATGTGGATAAAAGATAATTTAAAATTATTAATTTAGTTTGAGAATAATACTATCTGCCAATAGTTTTATTCTAATCACTGCTTTTTACTTCTTTCATTGCTTTAGCTAATGATGCGTCTTTAGTATAAAATCTTTCATATTTAGTTTTCGGATCTCGCGGTGTGCTTAAAGATACTATTATTAAAACTAAAATTGATGCAGTAGCAGCAGGGAGAATTATATATTGCTCATTCAACAATTGAGTTCCATAAAGATTTGTTAATATTGAGTTGGCAATAGTAACAATTAAAGTAACACCCATTCCTGTTGCAATTGATGCGACTCCGCCTGCTACTGTAACTCTTTTCCATAAGAATGCAGCTAACAATGCCGGCGTTAAACCAGCCCCTACCATGGTGTATGCAGTTAAAGCCATGGCTAATATAGTTTGGAACTGAGTTAAAATAAGGTAAGCTAAAAATCCTAAAAGAACAACCATAATTCTTTGAAAAATAATTATTTTTTTTGATTCAGCATTAGGATTTATAAACCTTTGATATATGTCTCTTGTAATATTTGTTGAGGGGGTTAGCAAAAAGCTATTTCCTGTAGATGTGATAATTGCAACAGAAGCGCAAAATAATAGAAGCCCTGCCCATACAGGCAGACCCACTTCCGTGCTGTATCTTGCCGTATGCAAAATAATTCGCTCAGAATCGGAGCTGGATAAAAATGTGTTTGTTAATTCAGGGTTATTAAAATAGCTAAAAGCAAATATTGCAAGAGATGCAAGTGCTGTTTCTACAACTATAGTTCCGGAAACCCACCATAAAACAGAATTTTTTGCAGACTTTTCATTCTTTGCAGAGAAGAATTTTTGATACATATTGGATTCTCCTAAAAGCAAAAAGAGAGGTGGTAAGAATATTCCCATAGCCCAGAAAAAGTTGTTATCACCAAAAACTGTAAAATAGGAAGGATCTAGTGTCTCAGTTAAATATTCAGTGCCTCCTATATTGAAAAAAACTAATGGTACGGCAATTATTACAGCTACAGTTATTACAGCTCCGTTAATTATATCTACGGATACAATTGACATCATTCCTGCAAAAGCAGTAAATAGTACTATGAAGCCAGCTGTGAGTATAACTCCTTGCCATTCAGGTATGCCGGCTACTAAATCCAAAACAAAACCTCCGGCGCGGAATTGATATCCAACAATAGTTGTATATGCAATGATTATAACAATAGTGCCTAAAATTCTGGCATATTTATTATATCTAAGTTCTAAAATATCCGGAACAGTAAATTCAGCTATACGTCTTACGCGTCCTGCAAGAAAAAAGACTATTATTATCCCTATCCATGCCCCCGCTGCCATCCATAATTCCGAAAACCCAACATTAGCAGCTAATCCGGCTCCAGCTAATAAACTGCCTGAACCCATCCATGTACATAGAAGTGTACCTACTAACTTCGTGGTTGATACAGAACGACCTGCCACCATAAAATCACTCTGGTTCTTTATTGCAAAACTCTTAAATATTGATATCCCCATCAATATTGCCAAATAACCTAGTACAATCCACAAATAAATCATAATATTGTCATTTTATTTTGTAAATACGTTTGTTAGTTTTTAAAATAAAAAATTCAACCATAAAAAAAACAGTGCAAATCTAATAAGCTTTTTAAATTTTGCCAACAAAGATAATTAAGAAATTAATATTCCGGTATAAAAAATAAAACCTTGGAAGTTTTAAAACTCCCAAGGTTTTAATATGTTAAAAAATAAATTTCTGTTTTTAAAAAATTAACAGGCATTTATATTTTATACATTTTTTGATGCTGTCTTTTTGCTATGCTCAATAGATTGTAAAGCGAGATAGTTGTCGCCAAACTTATTTAAATTTTCAATTTCAAGATCAAAGTTTTCAAAATGCTCTTCTTCATCTTCAACTAGGCTTTCAAAAATCTTTTTTGTAGCTGAATCATTATTTTTTGAACATTCATTAGCCCATTTGTTATAGTCTTCTGCGCTACCTTCCTCCATTTTAGCTGCCAAATCAAGCATTTCTTTAGGATCAGTTATCTTTTTTACTTCGTGTGATAATTTCATCTCAACATCTCCGCCAAGGAAAAGAATTCTTTCAGCAAGTGTCTCAGTATGAACCATTTCTTCGATAGCTGTACGCTTAAAAAGCCCGGATAATAATTCATAGCCTAAATCATCACAATGAAAGTGAAAATACATATACTGATGTACCGCTGACAACTCATCAGCCACAGCTTTGTTTAATAACTCAATACTTCTTTCTTTTTTCATAACTTCTTCTTTTTTTAAATTAATATATTAGATTTTTTATTAAGAACTTAACAACTATTTATTCAACAAATTTAAGAATATTTTAAAATACAACAAAATTTTTTAATGTGATATTAATCATTATTTTAATCAAATAATAAGGATTTAATTATATATTGGCTCATGATTTATAAAAAAATAAAAATTAAGTGATTTTCGTAGATGAGATAATATTATGTTATTTATATTTGCATGCGAATAACAGTTAAATATTAAATTTTAATTATATTTGAACATTTTTAAAAATAAACTGTTTAAAAAGTAAAGGAAATATTTAAAATTAAATTGATAATGGAAAACGGAAATAAAAAAGAAGAACTTATTAAAAAAGTTGAAAATGTAATAGATCAAATAAGACCGCACTTACAAGCAGATGGTGGAGATATTCGTTTTGTTGAATTGACTAGCGATAATGTAGTTAATGTAGAATTGCTAGGTGCTTGTGGTTCTTGTCCTATGAGTACTATTACTCTTAAGTCGGGTGTTGAGCAAGCAATGAAAAAGGCTCTACCCGAAATTAAATCTGTTGAGGCAGTGTAGAGCTGTATATAAATAATGTTAGAATTGTTTTGAGTTTTTTTGATTGTAGTTTTTTTAAAGGGCAAGATTTATTCTTGCCCTTTTTTGTGTTTGATTTTTAGGTTTATAATTATAGGTTTCTGTAACTTTGTAAAAAACAGTATTTAATTTTTTAATTCTGACCAATTTTGAATATAAAAGGTTTTATAGATTTTTATAAGTCTGATATTAATGTAAAGAACTTGGTGGCAGATATAAAGAATGCCGGCAAGGGAGTGTATTACCTTAATGGGATGTCAGGATCATCTACAGCTGTTATATCAACGGCTGTTTCTGCATCTGTATCAAACTCATCATTGTTTGTGTTGCCGGATAAAGAATCAGCAGTATATTTTTTTAATGATATAGAAAATCTTAATAATGAAAAAGATATTTCTGCGGAAGAACGTTCAATATTTTTTTTGCCGTCTTCATATAAAAAACCTTTTGATAGTGTTGATATTGATAGTAATAGCAGGTTTATGCGCTCGGAGGTTATCAACAGAATTTCCTTAACGAAAAATAAAACTTTAATAGTTACATATCCTGAGGCGATTACGGAAAAAGTCATATCAAAAAAAAGTTTTAAAAAAAATATTCTTTCAATAGAAAAAGATGAATCTGTTTCCATAGATATTTTAATTGATATTTTAACAGAAAATAGTTTTGAAAGGGTTGATTTTGTTGTTGAACCGGGGCAATTTTCTGTACGAGGAGGTATCGTTGATGTTTTTTCTTTTGCCTATGAATATCCATTCAGAATTGAGGTTTTTGGAGATCATGCAGAATCTTTAAGAACTTTTAATCCTGAGTCTCAATTAACAATTAAGCAGTTTGATAAAATTGAGATAATTCCTGATATACAAAAAATGGTTAGTAGCGAGAAATTTGCTTCTTTACTTGCAATCTTGCCTTCTAATACTTTGATTTGGATGGATGATTCTGCTTTGCTAATAGAAATGATTGATAAGAGTTTTAAAAAAGCTGTAAAAATATTTGACTCTTTATATCATGATAATGAGAATCTGTTGCCTGAAGATGTGCTTGTCTCAGCAGAATTATTTAAGGAGCAAATCGATAATTCTATGATAATTGAATTTGGACAAAAAAATATTGTAAAAAAGGATAACATATATGAATTTAAATTTTCTCCACAGCCGTCTTTTAACAAAAACTTTAAACTTTTAAAGGAGAGGTTGGAAAAAAAATCATCTGAAAAATATAAAAATTTGATTTTTTCTGATAATCTAAGTCAAATTGAAAGGTTACATTCTATATTTGATAGTATAACAGAAGAGGATGCAGAGACTAAGGATTTTCAATATGATACTGTTATGATACCCTTAAAAGCCGGGTTTATTGATTATAATAATAAGATTGCTTGTTATACTGATCATCAGATCTTTGATAAATACCATCGTTATAGGTTAAGAGATAGATTGCCAGCTAAACAGGCTGTTACTTTGAAAGAATTTAATAATCTTAAACCCGGAGATTATGTAACTCATATTGATCATGGTATAGGTAAGTATAGTGGATTGGCAAAGATTGATGTTAATGGCAAAATGCAGGAAGCTATAAGATTAGTTTACAAAGGGGGCGATGTACTTTATATAAGTATACATTCTTTGCATAGAATAGCTCGTTATACTGGAAAAGATGGTGAAGCTCCATCTTTGAATAAGTTAGGTTCTAATGCATGGAATAATCTTAAAAACAGAGCAAAGCAAAAAGTAAAGGATATTGCTAAAGATTTAATAAAATTATATGCAAAGCGAAAAATGAAAAAAGGTTTTTCTTTTTCGCCTGATTCTTATTTGCAAAATGAACTTGAGGCATCTTTTATTTATGAGGATACTCCTGATCAGCTTAAAGCTACTAAAGATGTCAAATACGATATGGAAAAAGAATATCCCATGGATAGATTAGTATGTGGAGATGTGGGTTTTGGTAAGACAGAAGTGGCTATGAGAGCAGCATTTAAAGCTGTTAATGACAGCAAACAAGTTGCCGTGTTAGTGCCTACTACCGTTCTGGCATTACAGCATTACCATACTTTTACTGAAAGGTTTAAAGATTTTCCATGTAAAGTTGATTATATAAATCGCTTTAGAACAACAAAGGAAAAAAAGAATATTTTGAAGGATTTGCAAGATGGAAAAATTGATGTATTAATAGGAACACATCGTATTGTGAGCAGTGATGTTAAATTCAAAGATTTGGGATTACTGATAATTGATGAAGAGCAAAAGTTTGGTGTAAGTATTAAAGAAAAACTTAAAAAGATTAAAGTTAATGTTGATACGTTAACTCTTACAGCAACCCCAATCCCAAGAACTTTGCAGTTTTCCCTTATGGGAGCCAGAGACCTTTCACTTATAAATACTCCCCCTCAGAATCGTTATCCTATAATTACGGAAGTACATACTTTCAATAATGGTCTTATTAAAGAAACTTTAATGTATGAGATTTCAAGAGGAGGACAAGTTTTTTTTGTTCATAACAGGGTGCAAAATATTACGGAAATTGCTGAACTGATAAAACGTTTGTGTCCTGATATTAAAGTTGCTGTTGGACATGGACAAATGGAAGGTGCGAAATTGGAAAAAGTAATGGTGGACTTTATTAGTGGTGAATATGATGTGCTTGTTTCAACTTCAATTATTGAATCCGGCTTAGATATACCAAATGCAAATACAATAATTATAAATAACGCACATCATTTCGGTTTAAGTGATTTGCATCAGATGAGAGGAAGGGTAGGGAGGTCAAATAAAAAAGCTTTTTGTTATCTTATAGCACCTCCCTTAAGCACTATTACAGGTGAAGCGAGAAAAAGGCTCAAAGCACTGGAAGAGTTTTCCGAACTTGGTAGTGGATTTAATATTTCTATGCGTGATCTTGATATAAGAGGTGCAGGAAATATATTAGGAGCAGAGCAAAGTGGTTTTATTGCAGATGTTGGGTATGAAACATATCAGAAAATATTGGATGAGGCAATTGTAGAATTAAAAGAAAGTGAGTTTAAAGATGTATTTGAAGATAAAAAAGATGAGAAAGATAAACCTTTTGTTGAGCAATGTTTATTAGAAACAGATATTGAATTGCTTTTGCCTAGCGACTACGTTTCGAGTGTTGAAGAGCGACTGGTACTTTATAAAGAGCTTGATTCTTTAAAAAGTATTGAAGAACTTAAACAGTTTGAAGTTATGCTTAGAGATAGATTTGGTCCTATACCTCAGGAAACTATAGGGTTATTTGAAGCTGTTAAATTAAGATGGTTTGCAGCTAAACTTGGCTTTGAAAAGGTAATTATAAAATTGGGCAAGTTTATTGGCTATTTTGTATCAGATCAAGAATCGCAATATTATAATTCAGAAACTTTTAATAAGGTACTTAAATTTGTTCAACAAAATGGTAATGTATGCAAGCTGAAAGAAACCAAACAAAAATTGAGCATTACTATTGATAATGTATATGATATAAATGATGCTTTTAAGTATTTGAAAAAAATTGATGAAACCCTCTTGGTGGCTGAACCACAGTCTTGATTTTTTCTGACTTTTTTTCTAAGGAAATCAGTATAAAGTTTACAAGGTTAAAATGTACTGTGTTAAATTCCAATTTATTTTACAATATGCCTGGGAATATTTTCCGGCAATCTTGCCAGAAGTTGATAATTAAGCTGTTCACTCATTTCGCAAAATGATGATACACTTATACTCAGTCTTCTTTGCTTTCCAATAATCACAACCTCATCACCTTTTTCAACATTAGGTAGGTCGGAAATATTAACTGTTGTAGTATTCATAGTGATAGTACCAACTACCGGCACTCTTCTTCCTCTTATTAAAACTCTTCCTGTATTGCTGAATGCTCTGCTAAATCCATTAGCATATCCTATTGGAATTACAGCAATTTTCATTTTTTTATTTGCCATATATGATGTGCCATATCCTATAAATTCTCCAGCTTCAACTTTTTTAATTACCATAACTCTTGATTTCCAAGAAATTATTCTTCGAAGCATGTTGCTTTCACTAGGTTTTTTTTTGAATTGATAAATCTTGGTTTCGGGACTTGGCCAAAAACCGTATTGAGCTATACCAACACGTGCCATATCCATTATAGTGTTGGGGTAAGTGAAAGTAGCAGCAGAACTTGCAGTATGCCTTTTTAAAGGAACTAAATTATTTCTTTTAAAATATCTAAAAAATTTATGAAATATTTTAATTTGATTTTTTATTCTAAGATAATTAGAAATACTTTCAGCACCGGCATAATGTGTACATAATCCTTCGAAAATAAAATGCTTGCGATTACTGTTCATATATTTAATCAGCTTTGGCATATATTTGTATTCAAATCCGGTGCGATTAAATCCTGTTTCAACTTCAATGTGTATTCGCGCTTTTTGGTTAAGAGATTTTGCAATTTCTATTGCTTTTTCAAGTCTTTCAGGGTCAAATACAAAAAACTCAATCTTGTTTTTGATTGCCCATGCGATTTCCTCAAAATCCAGTAACCCCATAATCATTATGTCGGATTGGCTTGATTTTATTTTAAGGGTTTCTAATGCTTCACTAGCTGAAAAAACAGAGAAATGGTCAATGCCCATTTCTTCGGCTAAAGGAACTATTTTGTCTATCCCATGCCCATAGGCATTACCCTTTATTACTGATGACAACTTAGTGTTTTCACCAATAATTTTTTTTATGTATTTAATGTTATTTCTGTATGCTGATTTACTAATTTCTATGTGTGATGAATGAAACATATATTATTTATAAAAATTTCAAATTTTTGTGTTAATTCTTTAATTTATTTGCTTTCAACAATTTCTTCTATGATATTTATAAAAACGTTAACGCCTGCCTCAATAATATCATCAGGAAAATCATAATCGTTATTATGCAGTTTTGGATGATTAGTTCCGCTTCCTAATCCCCATAATGCAGTTTTATATTCCATTGCAAAATTTCCAAAATCTTCGGACCAACGAAAAGGTTCTTCTATCCACATTTTAGGGTATTTTGTTTTTTTAGCCGCGGACTCCAGGATTTTTATGGCTTCAATATTATTTGTTGTAGCCGGGAAATGTTCAGTATATTCAATTGAATGCTCAATATTGTATTGTTTGGCTTTTTTATTAATAATTTCTTCAACAGTACTTTGCATTTTTTCCATATCATCATTTCTGAATGAGCGTAAAGTTGCCATTAAAGAAGATTTTCCCGGATTAGTGCCGAAGGCAATATCTCCAATTTTTGAGTAAATGACGGTAATAAGAGTAAAATCATTAAATAAATTTGCTTTTTTTGGAAGATTTTCAAGCTCTAAAATAAGTTCAGCAGTCATTTTTGCCGGACTATTACCTTGTTCCGGGTGTGCAGCATGCGAAGAACGACCTTTTAAATCAATAATTAATCCTGTAGAAGCAGATGCGAAATTTTTTTTGCTCAGAACTATTGAGTTTTTTTTAAATCCGGGTAAATTATGCAAAGCAAAAATGAAATCCGGTTTTAATTTTTTAAACTTATTGTCTTTTATAACTTTTGCTGCTCCTTGTCCATTTTCTTCTTCCGGTTGAAATAATAATATGACTTTTATTTTTTTTGGAGGATTTCTAAAAAGATGAATGGCTATCCCACATAAAATAGCCATGTGTCCATCATGTCCACATTTATGGCTAATATTTTCATGAATTGATTTGTGATCAAATTTGTTTATTTCGTTTATTGGAAGGGCATCCATATCTGCTCTAAACATTACAGTTGGCACATTATGTTCTTTCCCAAAAATAAATGCTATCCCATTTCCTCCAATGTTTTTTATTATTTTGTCAGGATTAAAGTTTGATATAAACATTTCGAGTTTTTCTGCTGTTTCCTTTTCTTCTCCTGATAATTCCGGATATTTATGCAGCAACTTTCTAAATGCTTGCAAAGTTTCCAGTTCAATTTCTGTTAGAAAATTCATTTATTGTATTTAACTTATTTTATAATTATTAAGTATGTTTTGCTTATAAACTAAGCTTTTCGTTTAAAGGTAGCCCAAATTCTTCAAGCATTTTTATGTTCATTTTTTCCAGTTCATCTAATATTGGATTATATAATTCAGGTAAAACGGGAATATGAACACCTTTGCTTTTGATTTTTTCTTGTAATATCATATCAACTGCGACGGCAGCCGGCAGAGCAACTGTTCTTGATACAGCTGTGTCGGTTGAAAGAGTACCAAAGTTTAGCAGAGATGATTTAATAACTTCTTTTTCTTTATTGCTGTTTGGATAATCAGCTACAAATATGTGTTGCATTGCTACCATATCACGTTCATCTTTTCCTAGTTTCATTTTTTTCATCATAAGATCCGAAATAATCTCGAAAGGACTGTCTTCTTTTCTCTTCATTGGTGTATTATCAAATACTCCTAGCCATTCTAAGGCTTCTAAGGCATAATAATTTTCTTCAACTCCAAGATAATTTGTAGCTTTTTGCTTTATATTTTCGCTATTATTTTCATTTAATAAAATTGCTATCATATCAGCATAAGACTTTCCGGTAAAGTCATAGTTATCACTTGAAATTAATTTTAATGCTTTTATTGCATCCATAGTGCAGCACCATCCGGGATGGCGAAAAGTTCCTCTCATCATTGTTTTCACCTCAGGTATCCCATATAGATTGATGTATGGTAAACTATCCCTGTTAGGATAGATCTCAAGTTTACCAACATCCAAAAAATTGATTTTTGCAGGATTCTTGAAAAGGTCTTCTGTTGGAATATATACTTCTTTTCCGTTTAGCAGATATCTTCCATCATTGTTTCCTGCCATAATAACTCCTTTTGGACTCCATGAAAATTTGTATTTAAGAGGATTTGTAGCAGCTTCGGGTGCAGGTAAAGCACCGCAAAGACTGTAAAACTCTTCAATTTTTCCATCGTTGTTGTGTATATGGTCAATAATTCGCATAGCCGACATGTGGTCAATCCCGGGATCAAGTCCAAGTTCATTAAGAATGATAATTCCAGCATTTTTACAATCATTATCTAAAGCTTTCATTTCCGGCTTAACATAAGATGTTGTCACCATATTCTTTTTATTTTTTATGCAAAGCTTTGCAACATTAATATGATGAGCCCATGGCAATAAACTAACTGTTAAGTCATGTTCTGATATCATTTTATCAAGTATATCTTGATTTTCAACAGTCCATTCAATGGCTTTACCGTTTGGATGCCCTTTTATCATCTCTTCAGCTTTTGATTTGGTGCGACTTGCAACAGTAACAATATATTTTTTTTCAAGAAGATATGTCACTATGGGCTTTACTACCATGCCGGCACCAAGAATTAACACTTTTTTCATTATAATAAGTTTTTATATTTATAAATAGTTTTCAATATATTTATATTCCGGCGTTAAATTTCCTTTGTGTAAAATCAGAGCTTTTTTAATGGGTTTTGGCAACTCTATTTTGTCAAAAGGTTTGTTGAAATCAGCTTCCGCGATTGGTTTTACAAATTCAAATAATGCATCAGCGAAAGCAATTGATGAATCTTTTGGTAACTCACTAGGTAAAATATCAACAGCCATTACTAATATTCCTTCTCCATTAAATCCGGATAATGGTTTTTGTGTAAATGGGTTATAAACAAAAACAGGATCTTCAATAGGGGTTCCTTTATGTGTAATTTCGACTGATCCGTCAGGGTCGCAAGTAATATCACCTATAACGATAAGTTTTGGTCTTTTTTCTTTATCGAATAATTCTTTGAGGTATTTTTTTGTTATTATCCTTGGATATTTGTCATCCCAATACATACAATTCATTAAAATTGTTAAATGTGGGGTGTATTTATCAAATATTGAATCATATTCCTTAGGGTTGGCATAATAGTCTTGTAAGTCAAATGGAGTGCCATCTTTTCTGGCAGAAATATGCTCTTCCTTAAATACTGTTTTATAAATAATATTACTTGATTGTTTTTCACTGTTTTTAAGTTTGGCAAGATCTTCAGGAAAAACTTCTTTTACAGGAAGCAATGATAAAATTTCTTGAGCTCCAATTGAAACATTTCCATAACCTGTAAATCCAATAGTGAAAGGAGAAAGTTCTTTTGGTAAGCCATCCTTAATGATTTGTTTCCCTACTTCATTAATAACTTTTTTTGCTTCATATAATGAATCATAATTGCAAGCTTGTTTTATTTTTAGAAAAGGGGTTTCATATCCGTAATACTTTAATCTTTGCCCGACACTCCATAAAGAATCAATCATTCCTGCTAATCCTGCATGTCTGCCAAAAAAAATAAGTCTATTATTTTGCTCATCTACAATTCTTTCATAATCAATTAGATTGCATCTTAGCTCAATCATTTTTTTTAACATTGGCATGTTGTAATGCTGCCCTTTAATGACGTGAGAAAAAAATATATAAGTTTTTTCATTTTCAAATTGATGTTCCGGAATTTCTTTAACGCCAAAAATTACTTGACATTTTTTCAGGTCTTTTTCAATAGTAGCCCCTGCTTGTTTATATTGTTCATCATTAAAAATTCTTTTAGAAGATGTTTCAATAATTATTTTT
>PWLF01000042.1 GCA_003559475.1 Bacteroidales bacterium | reverse complement strand
GTTTGCAAAATACAAGAACTGATGGAGGTTCTATTGTAAGTAATATTTCACGCACATTAGCTTTTGGCGACGAGCATCCTTATGGAGAAGTTACAACTGAAGAAACACTGGACAATATCACAGTTGATATGCTAAAAGATTATTATAACACATATTTTAAGCCAAATGTTGCTTATATGGTTATTGTTGGAGATATTGACAAGGATGAAGCAAAAAATATTATGGAGCAATATTTTGCTGAATGGGAACCCGGCGATGTGCCAACTCATTCATATCCAACTCCTGAGCCTCCTGAAGGCAATGTAGTAGCCTTTGGAGAAAGAAGGGGTGCATCTCAATCTAATGTTTCGGTAACATATCCGGTATATTTACCTCCCGGGCATGAAGATGCTATTAAAGTTAGTGTTATGAATGGAATACTTGGTGGTGGTGTATTTTCCGGAAGATTGATGACAAATCTGCGAGAAGATAAAGGCTATACTTATGGTGCAAGATCGAGCTTGGGAACAAACCCTTTGGTTTCACGCTTTACAGCAGGAGCAGAAGTGAGAAACGAAGTAACAGACAGCACTATTACCGAAATTCTATATGAAATGGACAGATTAATAAATAACCCTGTAGAGCAAAATGAACTTGATATTATTCAAAGTTTTATGACAGGGCAATTTGCAAGATCACTTGAAAGACCACAAACCATAGCGAGATTTGCCTTAAACATCAAACGTTATGACCTGCCGGAGGATTATTATGCGACATATCTTAAAAGATTAAATGATATTACTATTGAAGATGTGCAAAAAACAGCTCAAAAGTATATAAAACCGGAAAATTCTTATATCGTTGTAGCAGGCAATCGTAATGAAGTTCCTGAAACGCTTAAAAAATTCAGCATGACAGGAGAAGTTAAATTCTTTGACGAGTTTGGGCGTCCAATAGTAGAACAAGAAATAATTAAAGCAGATGATGATATTACTGCTGAAACTGTTATTAACAATTATTTAAATGCCATTGGTGGTAAAAATAACATCAAAAAAATCAAAGATATTAAGCAAGTCATGAAAACATCAGTACAAGGTACTGAAATTACTATTACATCATACAAAAAAGAGCCTAATTATTTGAAAGTTGAAACTTCAATGAACGGAAATGTACTTTCAACGCAGTTGTTTGATGGAGAGAAGGCTTATATAAAATCAATGATGGGAGACCAAACTTTTACTGAAGGACAAGAATTTGAGGCAATGAAAATGCAAGCAATTATGAACCTTGAATTAGAGTATGAGGATTATGGAATTGAAAAGAAACTTGAAGGAATCGTTGACATTAACGGGATAAGTTCTTATAAGATTAAAATCACATCAGCTGAAGGAGAAAAAAGTTATGATTATTATGATGTAGAAACCGAATTAAAAATAAAAAGTGAAACACCTGAAAGTGTATCCAGATATAAAGATTATAAAACCGTTGCTTTTATGGGAAAAGAAGGCAAAGAGATTAAGTTAAAGTTTCCTCATAAAGTTTATCAAGAAGCGCAACAACAATCTTTGGAACTTGAAACACTAAAAATTAAAATTAATAGCGGGTTAACTAAAGAAGAATTTCAAATGTAAAAATGCTATAGATGAAACCCTCATTAACCAAAGGTTTACAAAAATACATGAATTAAAACCATAGACCCTAAAAGTTTCCGAAACCCTTAGGGTCTATGGTCAAAATATTGTAAAACAGAGTATTAACATAAAATTATTCAAGATGAAAAACAACTTATTAATCATTTTTCTATTAGTTTTTGTTTCAACAACTGCTTTTTCAGAAATCAAAAAAATTGATTTTACTGAGTTTACCTTAGATAATGGGATGCATGTTATTTTGCATAAAGATAATACTGTGCCAATTGTTTCATTATCTATGACATATAAAGTAGGTTCTAAAGATGAAAAGCCTGATCGAACCGGATTTGCTCATTACATAGAGCACCTTATGTTTGAAGGTTCCCGTCATATTGATAGAGGAGAGGTATTTAAGCTCATACAAGATGCCGGAGGAACTATAAATGCAACAACAAATCAAGACAGAACCTTATATTTTATGACCTTACCTTCCAATCAATTGGAGCTTGGTTTATGGATTGAATCAGAAAGGCTGAACTATTTAGATATTGATAGTACAGGGGTTGAAATACAACGTCAGGTTATAAAAGAAGAGCGCTATGAAAAATTGGATAATCAGCCTTATGGAACTATCATTGAAGAAACATTTGCAAGAGCATTTACAAAGCATCCGTATAACTGGCTACCTATAGGAAGTGAGCAGTACATTGATAAAGCTACTATTGAAGAGTTCAGAGAGTTTCATAAAACTTATTATGTACCCAATAATGTTGTTCTTTCAATTGCAGGAGACATTGATATTGAAAAAACAAAAGAATCAGTAAAAAAACATTTTAATGACATTCCTAAAGGGACAAAAGAAATTGTTAGGACTGATATTGAAGAACCACCTCTTAATGGAGAAATCAGAGATACAATTTATGACAGAATCCATCTGCCTGCGGTAATTCATGGTTATAGAGTACCTGAAAGAGGAACAAAAGATGCTTATGCAATAGATATGTTGAATACTCTTCTTGCTGATGGGCAAGGTTCAAGAATGTATCGAAAAATTGTAATTGAACAAGAGCTTGCTGCAGGATTACAAGCATTTCCTATATTATTGGAAGATCATGGTTTATTTATGATATTTTCTGCTGCTAATATGGGAACAACTATTAAAGATGTTGAAGCTGCAATAAACAAAGAAATTGAAAAAGTTCAGAGTGAAATAATTTCAGATAACGAATATAAAAAGATTTTAAACCAAACAGAAAGTAAGTTTATTCAACAATTTGCTTCATTAGAAAATATTGCAAATAAATTAGCAGAATATCATTTGTTTTTTAATGACCCAAACATTATAAACACTAAAATTGATATATACAAAAGTATTACTAAAGAGGACTTAATGAGAGTTGCTAATGAATACTTAGTTCCTGAAAATAGAGTGGTGCTTTATTATTTGCCTGAATAATAAGTTTTTTTAAATCTATTTTAATTAGCATTTAAAATAAAACAGTTATAATGAATTATCAAACATATTATTAACTAAACTTAATACCAATGAAATCCATTTTTTCTCTAATAGCATTATTAATTTTTGGACATGCCTTTATTTGTTCAAAAGCACAAGTTGACAGAACAGAACCACCTAGTCCGAAGCCGGCTCCTAAAATCAAAATAGCTGATGCCAAAACATTCGAGCTTGAAAATGGTTTAAAGGTTTTCGTGGTTGAGGATGATAAACTTCCAAGAATAACATATAACTTATTACTTGATATCGATCCTATACTTGAGCAAGAGAATAAAGGATATGTAGATATTGCCGGATATCTTATACGTACCGGCACAACTACTAGAACGCGTAAGGAAATTGATGATGAAATAGGCATTATCGGGGCTTCTTTATCAACCAGGTCAAATGGAATTTATGCTTCAACATTGACAAGATATAATGACAACCTTCTTGAAGTTTTATCTGATATTACAAAGAATGCCAATTTCTCTGAAAGAGAATTTGATATTGTAAGGTCAAGGGTGTTAAATGTCGTTGAGTCCGAAAAGGTTCGCCCTGATGCGATGCTTCAAAAAATGAGCAGAAAAGTGATTTTTGGAGAGGACCATCCCTATGGAGAAACACGTACTTCTGAATCCTTAAAGAATATAACCGTTGAAATGTGTCAAAATTATTATGACACCTATTTCAAACCAAATGTCGCTTACCTAGCTATCGTAGGAGATGTTACAAAAGAAGATATTAAACCTAAAATTGAGAAATATTTTGGTGATTGGGAACCTGGAAATATTCCGGAAAAGAAATATGATATTCCACAAATTCCTGAAAGCAGAACTGTTTCAATAGTTGATAGACCAAATGCAGTTCAGTCTTCCATTCATATAGGATACCCTATTGATTTTAATGTTGAACACGAGTTATTTATTCAGTCCAGAGTTATGAACACTATTTTAGGAGGTGGATTCTTCAGATTAAACGAGAATCTGAGAGAAAAGCATGGTTATGCCTGGAATGCAAGCTCGAGGCTTGTATCAGACCCTAATGTTGGTAAATTCATAGCCCAAACTAATGTCAGAAGTGAAGTTACTTATGATGCTATCAAGCAGGTTTTATATGAGATGGAAAGAATAGTTAATGAAGAGGTTCCTGAAAAAGAATTAGAAAGAGCAAAGAATTATATGTTAGGCAACTTCGCTTTATCATTAGAAAATCCTGAAACAATTGCTATAGCTGCTATAAATATTGAAAGATATGATCTCCCTGAAGATTTTTATGTTAATTATCTGAAATATTTAGAAGAAGTTACGGTTGAAGATATTCAGCATGCAGCTAATGAGTTTATTCATCCAAATAATACAAACATAATAGTTGTGGGAAATGCTGATGATATTGCTGATGATATTAAAAATTT
>PWLF01000066.1 GCA_003559475.1 Bacteroidales bacterium | reverse complement strand
GTAGAAACAACTATCTCTTTTGCAGCAACACCGGAAAGTATGCTTACTGTCATTTTCCAGTCAAATCCAAGTGGTCTCATAATGGGTTCTATAGCTTTACCTAGCATACTGATATAAGAATCTGTTTCTCTGTCTTCAAAGCTCACAGGTTCGCTATGGGCTAAAGTAATGCTGTTTTCATAATGCATTTCTTTTGCAGGTGAAATGTTGTTTTTATTAGAATAATTAAGTTGATTAACATTAAAAGTAGCCGTTTTAATTTCTGTAGATCCATGATTATGTTTATGATCTTTTTCCAAAGGAAAATAACCAAGAGCCCATATTATTATAGAAGCAATAAGTATTACACCACCGATTTTTTTGATATAATGCACTGCTTTGTCCCACATGTGTATGGTAGTGGTCTTTAATGTAGGAATTCTATATGGAGGTAATTCCATTACAAAAGGTGCTTCTTTGCTTCTAAAATAAATCTTTTTCATAATAATAGCTACTATAACAGCCACTAATATTCCGGTTGCGTATAAAGCAAAAAGAATTGTTCCGTGATATTTTGTAAAAAAAGCACTTATAAACAAAATGTATATTGGTAATCTTGCGCTACATGACATAAATGGGTTTATTAGCATAGTTAGGATTCTGTCATTTCGACTTTCCAGCATTCGTGTTGCCATGATAGCAGGTACATTACATCCGAAACCCATTAGTAAAGGAATAAATGATTTGCCGTGAAGCCCCATCTTATGCATTAATTTGTCAGTTATAAATGCTGCCCTTGCCATATAACCGGTATCTTCCATAAGGCTTATAAAAAAGAATAATAGCATGATGTTTGGTAGAAAAACAGCAACACCTCCAACTCCGGTTATTACTCCATTAACAAGCATATCTTTAAACATTCCGTCACTCATGCGATTATCAATAAAAACACCCAACTCATTAAAACCTGTTTCTATCCATTCCATCGGGAAGCTACCTATGATAAATGTAGCAGAGAACATAATCCACATAAAAAACAGAAAAATTGGAAATCCTAATATTCTATGTGTTATGATTTTGTCAATAGTCTCACTTAAATCTTTCTTTTTTTCTTTGTTTGACTGTAATGTTTCTTTTAAAGCGCCATTGATAAATCCGTATTTTAGATCAGTAATTGTTGATTCTGGATGTTCTTTGTATTTATTATGAAGCTTTTCAATATTTATATTAGCGCATGAGAGTATTTCTTCTTTATTATGACAGCTATTTGTAATGACTTTTTTTGCTGCATTATCTTCTTCAAGTAATTTTATTGCTAAATATCTTGAAGATACCATGTCGGTTAAATGTTGATTACCCTCAGCATTGATTTTATCCTGAATTTCTTTTATTGCTTTTTCAAAGTATTTTCCATAGTTGATATGAACATGCCTTAGCGTCTTATCCCTATCTTCAAAAACATCAATAACTTTTTGAAAAACATCTTTTATCCCTTTTCCTTTAGTGCTTACAGCCGGGATAACCGGAATACCTGTAAGTTTGCCAAATAATTCATAGTCAAATTTATCTCCTTTGTTTTCCAGCTCATCGTACATGTTAAGTACCATTACTACTTTTATGTCCATATCAATAAGCTGCGTAGTAAGATAAAGGTTACGCTCAAGATTTGACGCATCAACAATATTTATTACAACATCAGGTAATTTTTCTGTAATATGTTTTCTAACAAAAAGCTCTTCCGGGGAATATGCAGTCAGAGAATAAGTGCCCGGCAGATCATAGATATTAAATTTATAGTCATTGTATTTGAAACTGCTTTTTTTTGCATCTATAGTAACACCACCATAATTTCCAACTTTTTCTCTGCTTTTTGATGCGTGGTTGAAGAAAGTTGTTTTACCACTATTAGGATTTCCAACAAGCGCAACATTAATGGTTTTTCCTTTTTCTGATAGCTTTTTAAGTTTATCTCCAACTATAATTCCTTTGTAATCTAATTCCTTAATGTTTTTTGATTCATCTATCTTAACAACTTCTATCAATTTTGATTCGCTTCTGCGAAGCGAGATATAATAATCCAAAATTTTATATTCTATTGGGTCTTGAAGTGGAGCTTTTTTTATGACTTCAACAACTTTTCCTGTGATAAAGCCCATCTCTATTATTCTTTTTCTAAAAGCGCCACGACCTCTAACCTTTGCAATAATAGCTTTATCTCCTGCTTTTAAATCATTCAGCGTCATAAAATTTAATTATTTTTATTTAGATTGAATTAAGATTGTGCAAAGATATTTAATTGTTTTGAAAAAACATAATAAGAATTTATTAAAGGTTTTATTTTTTAGAAATAAAGCTAAAGGAGTTAGTAAGGCGACCATATAGAATCCTTTTACCTTGCAACTTTGATATATGTTACAAAATTGCCTTTTTTCAGTTTAGAATTGAAAAAATTAATATATATATGAAACGATTTGCTTATAATTATAAACAAATCGTTTCAATAATAGAGGTGGTGTTAAAGAGTAAAGTTATAGTCTTAATAAATATTTATTTTTCTATATTAACTCTTTTTGTTTCCGGCATTTCTTCTTTATCATAACCTTTAAGTTCAAGCAAAATACGCTTGTTATTTCTCTGCTGTTGCATGCTAGCATTTTTAATTTCTTCTCTTTTTTGCTTATCAACATGCATTTGCATTTTTAAATTTGATTCAATATCGTTATATGTCTTTTTTGCTAAACTTATTTCTTTTGTTTGATATTCAGCCATTGCTATCCAGTTAAATTGAAAACTACTAACATCCTCAACTGCCAATACGAAGCTATTGTTGTTTACTTCTTTAATGTAGTATTTATTGACAGGACTAAGAGGGGTAACAGTAACAATAGGGTTTTTGCCCTTAAAATCTTTATTATAAAAGACTTCAACTTCATTTCCTTCAATTGAAGCAATACCAAAATCATTTATTATTTTAGAGCTTTGCTTCTTTTTTTCTTGTTCTTCTAATTCTTTAATACTATTTCTATTATATTGCACGCCTGTAATAGCCAAAGTAGCCAGTCCGTAAATATCAATAGCAGAAAAAGTATTGTTTTTAATATAATCCGGAGTTTCTTTATCATCAACAATGAGTCCTAATCTTTTGTTATATCTGGTAGTTGTCTCTTTCCCTTCTATTAATCTATCATTATCTGTTTTATATTTGTATAAAGCCGGTTTAATATTTTCAATATCAGCCATAACAAATTGATAAATATTTTCATCAAAATAATTTATATCTCTTTTGAGTTCTCTTTTTGATAATGTATTAACAGAAATTGCATTAACTTCTCGCCAAGGAATTAAATCGGTTCCAAGAAAACCATATCCTCCATGATCGGGGGCCAGAGTTGCTTCTCCTCCGACATTATTAAAAATAATACTATTTCCGTAATCACCCCCTGAATCTCCACAATTATATTCAGCTAAACCTATTACATACATAGCAGGGTTGTGTGGATCATTATCATAAGAGGTTATTTGCATAGCTTGAGTTTCTTCGTTTCCTGTTGTAACCCATGCACCCGGAAAATCATTAGAATAAAAGTAGCCTCCAAAACTATTTCCTCCTTTTGCTCTTCCATATATTCCAACACTGCTATTTGCTGCATCTTCTCCTGTTTCTCCCCATACTCCAACTCCTCTTCCTGTTCCATAATGATATCCTGATATTCCTGTCGGTAAAATGCTTCCTATTTCTGATGAATATGTAATCCCTTCTATGGCGCTATAAAGATTATTTTCATTTGTAACCACAGCAAATAATCCTGCACCATGCTCTGTATTAACTCCACGTATAGCTATAGTTGGGTCTTCTAAAGTTCCTTTATTTGAAGCAGCTCTAAGAGCAATATTGTCTTCTACTTCTCCGCCTAAAGGAAGGGTTATTTCAACTGCACCTGCATTTGCAAATATTTCTCTGCCACCGCCATCTTCAGTACAGTTATATGCTTCATTTAAAGTGATACAGTTCGGTAAACCTTCATTTGATCCAATCATAGTCCACTCACTTCCATTCCAATAATAAAATCCTTCATCTAAAGCTCCTTGTTTATTATAAACCAACAAGCCAATTGCCGGCTCATTAATTGGGTTATTGTTATTTGAAATATCAACTAATTCAACCCTTGGAATCAATAAACCCTTATCTTCAGATTTTAAGTCCAAAAGGGCTGATTCATGAGCAACTTGTCCCAATTCTTTACTAATTGAAACTTGTGAAAAACAGTTTAATGTGCTTATAAAAATTAAACTGATGCTTAATAAAATAACTGAGTTTTTCATTGTTTTGAGAGTTTAAGAGTTTTTAAATTAATTAGTAAAACAATTTACATGCTTTACCTAAAAAAATGCTTATAAAAATACAACTTTTTTATGAAATAATAATAAATTTAATAAATTTTTTCCATAAAAAAATGAATTGATAATTTGATTTAAATAATGTTTTTTATTAATAAGCAATAGTAAAGCAAATTCTAGAATTAATTTTATTTTTGGACTTGGATGTGCTTGCTGTGTTTTGCAAAAAAAGGCGAAATGTTGTTTTAGAAGGTAAGAATAATAAAAAAAGGGGTTGTTTTTAATTTAAGACAACCCCTTTTTAAACTAAGTTTTTAATTAAAACTTCAGG
>PWLF01000242.1 GCA_003559475.1 Bacteroidales bacterium | reverse complement strand
TTTCAACCAATTAAGATTGTTCTTATGGTAGTAGATAGAAAAATTATTTTTTAAGTTCTTTTTATGATTTATTATTAAACGGAATATTAGTATTGAATATATTATTACTTGCAAAATATATGTTGTTAAAACAAATGAATAATATGCTATGGTTGAGTTTGCCAACCATTTATTTAACAAATCATTATTTAAAATAAGAAATAGCAATGAAAATGTAAGAACCAAAATCCCGGGTGTTAAGTGAAATAAATATTTTTTCTTCCATATAAAAACAATGTTTACTAATGATTTTGTATAAAGAAAAAGAAGAGGCATGATAGAAATCAAAAAAGCCGAATGAATATAGGGAACAGAAGGATTATAAACATCAATTAACGAAAAATATATAATAAAATAACAGCTTATTACAATTAAAAGAACACCTAATATCCGTTTAGGTGTTTGTTTTTCAGTTATTGTTATTATTGCAAAAATTAACGGAATAACAATTAATAAAACGCGCAAAAAATCAATTGTCGTTATATCCATTTGAATAGAGTTTTTATCTTTTAGTGTAAAAATTATTATTTTAATGCCTTTTTGCTAATTTAATATAAATAATCGGAATATTTATATTTTTATTTAACAAGAACTATTTACTCAAGTTAATTAATGCAATTTGCGTTAGTATCTTTTCCCTGTATTACTATAAATTTTATAGCCAGCAGCTATTAAATTATTTAAAATTGGACAATTTTAAATAATTTAAATTGAGTTGTATTTTTTAAAATGCTATGTTTGTTTTTAAATTACAAAAATGTTTTTAAATAAATAAGATTTTTTAATTACAGTAATAACATGATTTTAAAACGCTATGCACGAATGCCTATTATTATAAAAAGAGTAATAGTTTTATGTTTGCATTAGTAGATTCGCGTTCTTTATGTGTTACAAAACTTATATATAATAAGTGTTTTGCATAGCTTTTTTTATTTAAAAAGTAAAGATTATAACCAATGAAACTAATAAAAAGAATAATTGCTTTTTTTTCTATCATAAATGTGTGTTTATTTGTATCTCATGCACAAAATAGGTTTGTAATAAGTGATAAAGCAGATAGCGAAGCTCATCAGTCAGCTATTCTTGAACTAAATTCAGACAACAAGGGATTTTTGTTGCCTCGTATGAGTTTAAATAATAGGGATAATATAAATGACCCTGCTGAATCATTGGTGATTTTTAATCATGAAACACAATGTATAGAAATATATGTTGATACTAAATGGCATGAAGTATGGTGTGCTCCCGAACCGGAACCTTTAGGAAGTCCCTGTGAAGGTCTTGAAGGAGAAATTTATGATTATGAAATCGAATATCATGGATACGTATATAAGTTGGCAGAAATTGGGTATAGATGTTGGTTTGCGGAAAATTTAAAATATGATAATGGATGCACATCTGTTAATTGGGAAGACAATGAAGATATGGGTTGGTGCGGATGTTATAATGACGATTGCGCAACATATTTTGATAAATACGGATATCTTTACCAGTGGAGTGCAGCTATGGATTGGGATAGAGAAGGAGACCTGCCTCCTGCTAAATCGCAGGGAATTTGCCCTGATGGGTTTCATGTGCCTAACGCAGGTGAAGGATCGAGTCAGTCAATTGATGATTGTGACTGGGGGGATTTAATTTTTCGCTACTTATTTGATAACCCAGAGTATCATTGTGGTGGTGAATATAAAACTGCATCATCATTAGCTGATTATGTTGATTGGGAATATAGCCCTGAAGAATGTGATGTTGGACACAATTCTGTAATGAACAACAGCACCGGCTTTTCAGGTATGCCGGGCGGACATGTTAGCAGAGAAAAACAATTCACAGATGTGGGGAGAAAAGGATACTGGTGGAGCTCAAGCGGTAGTAGTAATAACTATCACTTTTCTTTAATATATGATAATGACAGTGCTATGTACTATGGGAGGTTTGGCTCTGATTTTTTGATTTGTGATGGGCTTTCTTTAAGATGTGTTAGGACGCTTAATGAGTGATAAAAACATAGAATTCAATTGTTCCGACCTCTCCACCCTATACAAGCATGCCATCAGTTGTGTCATATCCCCTGTTTTGTGCAAGGCATGACCCATTTTTTAGATTTTCATATTGATTAATTTTGATTGTATGTCTGTTGGGTTTAAAATTATTGTTTTTGATTTTCTTGACTTCGGCAGTATATAGCCTAAATGCCTTGTTTCTTTGATTTGCTCAAGAGCTTTTCAACAGATAAATCAATTTTATTTATACGTAGCATTCTTTCCAACTCTTTATAAATTGTATATGCTGTAAAACAAATACAAATATGGGCTTTTATTCTTATTATTAATTGATGATATTCCGGTCTTGTTTGCAGACCTGTTTAGATATGCTAAATGCTTTTTCAACTTGCCATAATTGACTATAATTAGAAAATGCATCATTTTTTGATAAGCTGGTATTAGTTGCATGTCACTTAAACCCATCCCAAACACTATCAGAATGATTTTTTTGTATTTATTATAAAAAGTATTTTTATTGTTAAAATAACTAAAATAGGGTAATTTTTTTTACTGCTAAATTAGTTTCCAAAGAAAAAACAACTTGCATTTAAATGTTTCCTCGCTTATCTCCATAATTTGTAGAGGTTTGTATTAGGTTTTAATTTTATTAAAATTGGACAATTTTAATAAAATTAGAGATATGGAATGTTTATTAAATTACTATGTTTGATGTCTGAGTAAATGCGAAATTTTATATGAGATATGATTGAATAATAATTGAGCTATGTTAAAATATCTTAGGTTTTAATGGTTTAGTATTTTTTAATATTTGCATAATGTTTATATATACGTTCTTTATTGCATATTTTTAAGATATTTTGCATAGCTTTTTTTATTAAAAATAAAAAGAATAAAAAATGGAACTAATAAAAAAAATAATTGCTTTTTTTTGTATTTTAAATGTGTGTTTATTTGTATCACATGCACAAAATAGAGTTGTAATAAGCGATAAAACAGATAGCGAAGCTCATCATTCAGCTATTCTTGAACTAAATTCAGACAGCAAGGGGTTTTTGTTGCCTCGTATGAGTTTAAATAACAGGGATAATATTAATGACCCTGCTGAATCATTGGTGATTTTTAATCAGGAGATACAATGTTTTGAAATATATTTAGATGGAGAGTGGCATCATATATGGTGTCAGGAGCCATATGATTGTGGAGGTTATGTTAGTCATGGAGGATATGATTATGCCACAGTTCAAATTGGTAATCAATGCTGGTTTGCTGAGAACTTAAGATATGACAATGGTTGTTCGTCTGAAGAATTGGATAGTGATAATGATAGTCCTTGGTGTGGTTTTCATGAGGAAGATACAGAGGAGGTTTATGGTTTATTATATAGGTGGACAGCGTTAATGGATGGTAGTACAGAACCAGGCGCTCAAGGATTATGCCCTGATGGTTGGAGAGTCCCGTCACATGATGACTGGACTCATCTTGAACGATATGTTTGTAATGATGCAGGAAATCTTGACTGTGAAACAACGTTTCCAATGGATACTATAAAAGAGGGGTGGGATGGAACTAACGAAGGTAAAATTCTGAAATCATGTCTTACAAATAATGACTCCCCTCCTCCTGTTGATACTTGTAGAACTGAAATACATCCAAGATGGAATAGTAACGATACTCATTACGGAACAGATATCTACGGTTTTGCTGCTTTGCCCGGAGGATATCTTAATTCTTCTGGTAATTTTATGGGATATGGAACAAGAACTACATTCCAATCTTCAACTATACATTGGTCATATAATGATTCGCCTGATCATACATGGGTTAGACACTTCATTGCTACTCAAAGTGGAATAAGTCGTAATGGTAATACCCATAGAGGAGCTTTTCATGCAAGATGTCTTAGAAATGTTTATTAATTAAAAATAACTTTTAATTAAATAACTTTTATTATATTGTAGCAATATTGAGTATTTATAATGAATATAAAATGATATTAATTAAAAAAATTACTTTAGTATTCTTGATATTTTTCTGTTCACTATTATCATACACACAAATATCAATAAGTGATAAAAATAGTCAACAAGCTCATTCTTCAGCTTTATTAGACTTAATTTCAGATGATAAGGGCTTTTTATTGCCACGTATGACAAAATCTCAAAGGGATAATATTAATAACCCTGAAGAATCTTTAATGATTTTTAATACGGATAATAAATGTATTGAAATATGGGTAGAACAGTGGTATGAGTTATGGTGTTTTAATTCTGAAGAACCTGATTATTGGACTGAATGTAATGACAACATAACCTTTACCTATAACGGTAGTGAAATTACATACAGGACAGTCGAAAATCCGGAAACAGGAAAGTGTTGGATGGACAGAAACTTAGGAGCGGTTCCTTATAATCAGGATAATTCTGATACTTATGAACCTTCATCAAATAATGATTATAATTTTTATGGAGATTTTTTTCAGTGGGGTAGAGCAGATGATGGACATCAAAAAATAAATTGGTCTTGTGGTGATGATAGCAATTGCGGTAATCCGGAGTATGGCACAACAGAAGATTTAAGCAATACCGATAACCCGGGGCATAGCTTGTTTATAATTAGTAGTTCTGCCCCTCCCTTTGATTGGCGTAGTGATAATAACAATAATAGGTGGAATGCTGACCCTGTTGAAAATAATCCATGTCCTGAAGGGTGGCGTATTCCTACGGAACAAGAGTGGGCTAATGAAATTGATAGTTGGGGAGGAGATTATGAAAATGACCAAGGAGCTTTTTTATCGCCATTAAGATTAGTAATGTCGGGAATTAGAAATTTTTCATCAGGAGACTTTTGGCATATTGGTACGCATGGGTATTATTGGTCTAAAGACGTTAATGATAATAACGTTTCTTTAATGTTAAGATATAATGAGGATTTTGCCGAAACATACTCCGGGTGGAGATCTTATGGCTTTAATGTGAGATGTATTAAAAATTAGTTGATTAGTTTTATTTGTAAATAATATTTTTATTTAAATATATTGCATTTTTATTTTTAATGAAGTTTGGAAAATGAAAAGATCGCAACAAATTTTAATTGCCGTGGCATTATTATTTATTTCCATTAATAATGCAAAAATTTATGGATGTCCTCCTACAGTTCAAGATATTGAAGAAAATGTTTACAATGTAGTAAAAATTGGAGAACAATGCTGGATGGCTGAAAATCTTACGGTTACAATGTATAATGATAGTGTGGAAATACCTGAGGTTACGGATCAGGGTGAATGGAGAAACTTATCAAGTGGGGCATACTGTTGGCAACAAAATGATTATGAAACATATGGAGCGCTTTATGGTGCATTATATAATATGTATGCGATAGAAACTGAAAAACTCTGTCCTGAAGGGTGGAAGGTTCCTAGTGATGAGGATTGGAAAGAGATGGAAATGTATTTAGGAATGACTCAATCTCAGACAGATTCTATTATGTGGAGAGGCATGGGGCAATCTGTAAAGATAATGGATGATGTTGAAATGCCCGGAGGGACTAATGAAACAGGATTTTCTGCTTTGCCGGGTGGTTTTAGGACGAGGATGATTGTAAATATTTTCCCGGATCATGTCCCAGGGTATGCATATTTTTGGGCATATTCAACTATTATTCATAATGGCTTTGAAAGAAATGTGGGAAGAATGGTAATCGACCAAACAGTTGAAGCTCCTTGGTTAGATGAAAATTCCTATAAAAAGATTTGCCGAGAACCTTTTTCTAAAAATGATGGTTTATCTGTTAGATGTATTAAAGACTGATGAATCAATAATGATATTTAGAATTTATATGTTAAAAAGTGTATAAAAATCTTATTTTTGTATAATTAATTAGTATAGAGATTAAGGGAGTTCCGTTCATGCGAAAAATAGTTTAGTGTGGCATTATTTTATATCGGACAACCAATAATTAGAGATTTTTTTATAATAAAATAACATATAAAAAATGAAATTAACGCTGCCATTTAAATTCTTTGTAGTTATATCTTTAGTTTTTTATCCAGTAAACACCTTGCTTGCACAATATCATTTGCCCGATTTGAATATAGAAAAGCTCTCTGACAAACAAATTGATAATTATCTGAAAGGAAATAAAAAAAATACTGATTTAGTCTGTAGCAATAGTTTTAAGGGAAGTCCTTATCAGGTAATTAAAACTCTTTCAGAATTTGTTAAGCCGGATTTTCAAACAGAAAAGAAGTCTGATAAGGGAGATACACTATATGTTGGTTCATCTCCAAATGATTCCATTTATGTAACAGGTGAATTTTTTCATAATGGCACTATTATCATTTTAAATGATGGGGTCTTACATTTTGAAGATGCTAATGCGCAAATTAATGGCAATGTGATAGTTTGGGGAGAGGAAGCACATTTGACAATTATTAATTCTCAAATGTTTTTTCCGCAATCATATTTGTATCATAGAAAATTGATGTGTATGGAAGGTGGTAGCTTTTATGCAGAAAATTCAACTCTCAATTATTCCGGGTTGTCTCATGAACTAATTGTTTATGGAAAAAATTCTTCGGTTACTTGGCGTAATATAACTAATATTGGATTTACAACTTGGGGTGTCTCCGGTCAGCCTATGATTGATATTGATGAAACTAATCAGGCAGGAGAATTTGTTATTTTGGATTCAGCAAGTATAAGTATAAAAAATGCTTCTGAAATACTCCTTTGGCATCATATACCTGAAGATGCAGAAATAGTTTACGCCTTTCCTGATGGTTCAGACATAGAGTTATTTGAGTTTAATAATCAAGATGACGGAATTGAGAATATTGGGTATTCATATAAAATTGAAGATTGCTTAAACGTGATGTGGGGTTTTATGCCTGAACCCGGAAGTATATGTGATATTAGCAATACATACATAAAAGCTTTAGGTGTATGGTTTACAGGTGACAATAATTATTCGGTTTCGGGTTTGGTAAATAATTCTGATTACACTAGTTTTTCAGCTCCATTATCTGAGCATAATATTAATTTAACCAATTCGCAGGTTGAGATATGGAGTCTTTACTTTTTTGATAATGCTACAGCAACTGTTAGTAATTCCATATTAGGCGAAATTGGAACATTTGATAATAGTGTTGTTGATATTGATAATTGTCTTGTTGATGGGTCCGGAGGTTATATTTTTTCCAATGATAATAGCTTTAAAGAAATATATAATACATATCTCAATTGTGATTTAATATCAAGAAATTCTTCGTTTTCAGTATTTGCTTATGGAGGTCAAAATTGGGGAAGAACTATAGCAAATGAGTATTCAATTATGATTGTTATTCAGCCAAATTTGTCTGCGCCTCCTGAATTTAATGATAATGCAATGGTTTGGTATCTGAAATTAGAAGGGCAATCAACAATGTTTTCGAACAGTAAAAATAATATAATTGGTTCAGCTTGGATTGATAAAGCATCAGATTATTATTCAACAGAAATGGACTTTTTTCAAATAGATTACCGTAGCATAAATGATGATAATTGGAATTCTATTTGTGGGCCAGTATATGAACAGGTGTATAGTTCTAAATTGTGTGAGTGGGATACAGATGGGATAGAACCAGGCTCCTATGTTTTAAGAATTACGATGTGCGATATGGAAGGAGAATCAATTGAAGCTGTCAGGGTCTTTAATCTTGAAATTCCAACCCGCTACAAAGAAGAAAAAAATAATAGTTTTAGTGTTTATCCAAATCCGGCTCAAGATTATATTAAACTAAATTCTCCATTTAGTTCTTATTATATAAAGATTTTTGATAATACAGGGAAGGTGGTGTTAAAAAAACAAGAAGTTGAAAATGAGGCATTTATAAATGTATCGAATTTGCAAAGTGGGATATACATGTTACAAATTTTGTCAGATGAAGGGGAGAAATATTATTCTAAAATTATTAAGAAGTAAACCAAAGAATTAAATCTATTAATATAAGAAAACAAGATTAAGTTTATAGAATATGATAAGGAAAGCTACTTAATTCAATACAAAAACCAAATTGTAGAAGTATATCTATAAAGTCTAATCATTACAATAATATATTCTTTATCAAGTTTCAGCAGCTAATAAATGTTCTTGGTGACATCCAATTTAGTTTGTCTGAGAATATATTCAACAGATTATTAATAAATTGTTAAGATTAATAACAATCGATTTTTGCAGATTTTTTTTCTTTAGCTTCAGAAGTTTGATTAGCATATTTTTATAAAAGTGATAAAATAATTAAATTTTTATAAAACAAATCAAATATATTATAAATTTGCACGTATAATTTTACCCTTTTGTTTTTTAAATAATTATAAAAATGAACATTTTAATTGCCGGAGATAGTGATATGGCATTGCATTTATGTAATTTGTTCTCTGTGGAGAATCATAATATTACATTAATATGTCCTGACAAAGATTTGTTAAAGGTGGTTGAGTTTAGCACTGACTTGATGACGGTTGAGGGCGATGCAACTTCGCCGGAAATTCTTAAAAATGGCAATGTAGGTAAAGCAGATCTTCTACTTAGCTTATATACAGATGGAAGATTGAATGTGCTTACAGCTATATTAGGGAAAAGTTTAGGAGCAAAAAAGTGCATAGCTAAAGTTAATGAGTCAGAATACTTAGGGGAGAAATGTAAAGAGCATTTCAAAAGTTTAGGTATAGATTACCTTGTCTCTCCGGAAAAAATTACCGCTAAAGATATATCTAATCTTATTGAGAATACTGCTGCAACGGAGATATTTAATTTTACTGATGATAAGCTTTCTCTTATGCTTATTAGGTTAGATAAACACGCTTCTGTTTTAAATAGATCGTTAAATGAAATAGCTGAGGAGCAAAAAGATTTGAATTTTAGAACAATTGCAATACATAGGAGATCTAAAACCATTATTCCTAAAGGAAATGATGTTTTTAGAGAAGGAGATATGGCTTATGTTGTTACCAAGCAGGAAGGTATAAAAAAATTATTAAAACTGGGCGGAAAAAATATTTTCAATATTTCCAATATAATGATAGTTGGCGGTGGAACGATAGGAACTCTTGCGGCTAAGAGATTGGAGAAAAAATTCAGTGTTAAGTTATTTGAGGTAGATAAGGATAGGAGTAATGAGCTTACAGATATTTTAACAAACACATTAGTATTTAATGGAGATGCTCGTGATATTAACTTGTTGGAAGATGAAGGGATTGGTTCAATGGATGCCCTTATTGCTGTAACCAATAACTCGGAAACTAATATCCTTACTTGTTTGCTTGCAAGAAAACTTGGAGTTAAAAAAACAATAGCCCTTGTTGAAAATCTCGATTTTATTGAAATATCTCAAAATATTGGAATAGATACTATTATTAATAAAAAGCTGGCAACTGCAAGTTATATAGTAAGATTTACTATGAAAAATGAGGTCGTTTCAACTAAATGTTTGACGGGAATAGACGCGGAAGTTTTTGAGTTTGTGGCAAAAGAGAAATCGCCAATTACAAAAAAGCCACTTAGAAAACTTAAATTTCCCGAGCATGCAATAGTTGGAGGGGTAATAAGAAATAATCAGGGCTATATAGCAACAGGCGACTTGCAGGTTAAACCGGGTGATAATGTTGTTGTTTTTGCTCTTCCGGAAGCGTTCCAATCTGTTGATAAAATGTTTTAATTTGTTTTGAAATGCCAAACTTGACAAATATTAACTTTAAGCTTGTTATTAAGTTTATCGGAATACTTTTAATGATACTTCCGGTCTTTATAATGCTGTCGGCAGCTTGGTCTATTTACTATGGCGAACATGCTATAACAAAAGCAATGCTTTTGAGTTCTGCTATAACTTTTGGTGCAGGGTTGATTTTTTATTTTTCTGCAAGAAAGCATGACCATAAAAATATTGGAAAAAAGGAAGGGTATGTAATAGTTACATTCGCTTGGGTTTTTATTTCAGTTTTTGGAGCTTTTCCATTTTATTTGTCGGGCGCAATCCCTTCATATACAGATGCTTTTTTTGAAACCATTTCGGGTTTTACAACTACCGGAGCTACAATTTTAGATGATATCGAATCCGTTTCAAAAGGTCTTTTGTTTTGGCGTAGCTTAACTCAATGGCTTGGAGGAATGGGCATTATTGTTTTAACTTTAGCTATTTTGCCTATTCTTGGAGTAGGAGGAATGCAGCTGTTTATTGCAGAAGCTCCGGGAACAACTCCAAACAGATTGCATCCGAGAATTGCTGAAACCGCTAAAAGATTATGGGGAATTTATGTTATTTTTACTCTTATACTCGCATTGTTATTAAAACTTGGCGGGTTAAGTATATTCGAATCTTTATGCCATGCCTTTACCACATTATCTACAGGAGGTTTTTCAACAAAAAATGAAAGTGTTGCGGCATTTTCTCCTTATATTCAGTATGTTATTATACTGTTTATGATTATTGCAGGAGTTAATTTTTCTTTACATTATTTTTTGTTAAAAGGAAAGTTTAGCAAAGTTTTTAACAATGAAGAGTTAAGATTTTATCTTTTTATGATATTCTTATTTTCAGTAGCTTTTGCAGTAGCTGTATTTTTGCTTCACCAAAGTAATTATGAAGAGTCGTTTCGTTATGGAGCATTTCAGGTAGTTTCAATTATAACTACAACGGGATTTGTGAATTACAACTATCTCGAATGGAGAGAGTTCTTGTGGGTTGGACTGTTTTTGCTTATGTTTGCTGGAGGTTGTATAGGTAGTACCGCCGGAGGTATTAAGATGATTAGGCATTTGACATTAATAAAGAATACTATTCTTGAATTTAAAAGACTTCTTCACCCAATGGCGGTTATTCCTGTAAAATTAAACGGCAAAGCTATTCCTAAAGAGATTATCCATAATTTTCTTGCATTCTTTCTTATTTATGTTTTAATATTTGCCCTTGGTTCGGTTGTTATGACTATAATGGGGTTGGACTTTATTTCAGCCGTTGGGGCAGTTGCTGCAACTATAGGAAATGTTGGTCCGGCTATTGGAAGTGTGGGTCCGGCAGATAGTTATGCCCATGTGCCTGTTGCAGGAAAATGGTTGCTATCTTTTCTAATGTTACTCGGAAGACTTGAACTTTTTACAGTATTATTATTGTTTTCAAGGGCTTTTTGGAAGAAGTAAGCATTTTTTAATCAACTATTATTTTTCCTGATTTTATATTATTTTCACCTGATAATTCATATAAATAAACTCCTTTAGATAAACTTTTTGCAGTAAAAAACTGAACATTTTTATTCCTTTCTACATTAAAATCAAACAGTATTTGTCCTGTAATATCATATATTTGAAGTGTTTGAAAATTTTTACAGGTGGCATTAATTTTTAAAACAAACGCTTCTTTTAAGCGATTATAAAAAAATCTGATTTCGCAATCACTTTTTTCATATATGCTTGTAACTTTTTCTATTTCTATATCAGCAATATAAGTTTCACTACTTTTATAGTCGTTTGATACTGATAAAGGAACAAATATGTAACCATAAAATTCAGCTTCGGGATAAATAGTATTATTATCAATAGTGTAATTTTCTCCTTCATAAATTGTTAATTCAAAATCTTCAGGGTAATTAAAAAACGGGTCTTTTACTTGTAAATAATTTTTTTCAAAAACAAAGGATGTGTTCATGTCAAATTTTAATTCGGAATGTCCTGTTATCTCAGGTTTAGGGTATTTTATATGATAAACTTTGAGTTCATCAAAGAAAAATCCTTCTTTTCTCACAATATTGTCGCTTACTAGTCTGAATTTTAATAATATTTCTTCGCCGGTAAAGTCATTCAAATCTATAATTTCTTTTACCCACTCGTCCTGGTTTCCTTCATAAACAGGATTGCCTTCATCTTGATTTGATTTTCCGGTTAAAGTATATCTCCCTTCCATAGCTGTCCAAGTTTCGCCATCATCTTTTGATACCATAAATTGAACGTAATCATAATTAGCTTCAATTTCCCATCTTGCAAAAAAAACTGCATACGCCATAACAGAGGCACTTAAATCAACAGGTTGTTTTGTAATTATGGTATTATAAGAATTGTTAGAATAATTATTTTCGGGGCTGTCAGCTATACTTGACGGTGGAGTATAATAAACTTCATTTGTAATATCCCATTCATCGGTTTCCCATTTGCTTAAGTCTTCGCAGGGTTCATGGAAGGCAACGACAGGAGAGCCGAAATATTTAACAATAGTGTCAGTCCATATATGTTCCCCATTATCCAGGTGAATTAAAAATTCAACTTTCTCCCCTTGATGTGTAGAGTCACATAATAAAATATCTATTTCCCCTTCTTTTTTTTCAAGCATTTCCATGTTTGAATAAGTTTTGGGTTCTCCTATTTCTATTATGTTGTCAGTTAAAGGTTCTAAAAACACTTCAAAATTTGCAGGTAATCCCAGACCGTAATTTTTAATATCAAAATCAAAAGATGTTTCAATCTCTTCAATGTATTTCGGGCAAGTTTGTGTAATTTCTGCATAAGATAAAGCTAATCTTGCAAGATAAGTATTCATTCCAACATGTCCGGCGCAAATTTCTTCAATTCTATCAATAGCCGGCCAGAATCCATCCCTTGAGCTTCCGGCTTCAGGTGTAAAAGCAAAAACTTTGTCTTTAGTATCTTGCTCTCCGTAAAACCAGTCGTCAGATACGCCATTAGCATAATAATTCAAGGTTTCATATACAGTGCCATAAACATAATTGTTTTCTCTTGTCATTAATTTTGCGTAATGTTCGAATATTAGTGAGTCCGGAGTTAATGAACTATCATATCCCCATGGATATATCAACAAGTCACTGAAAGTATGATTATTAAGAGCTAAAAGAAAATTTTTTGATTCGGCAAAAATTTTCAGAAGCTTGGTTTCCGGCTCTGAAAAAGGACCTGTGCCTCTGTATGTTTGCGAACTTGGGTTAGGGGATGAACCTGTATCATCATACCCCCAATTATATCCAAAATTTCTGTTTAAATCTACTCCAATTGAACCATCGCCGTTGTCTCGCATATTTTTTCTATGCATAGCACCACCATCGGGCTCAAGTTCTTCAATATATAAATAACCATCGGGATTTACAGCAGGAATAAAATATATTTCCAGGTTATCTACTAAATATTTTATTTCAGAATCTGTTTCATAGTTTTCCAGCAAATGCCATATTTGAAATAGCATTTGTTGCATTGAACCCGGCTCACGTGCATGAGTTAAAGCGGTATATAATATACGTGGTTTGTCTTGCAAATTCTCAGGGTCATTGGACACCCTGACCCAATAAACAAGGCTGTCTTCAATGGATTTTAATGTATCACTTATTGGTTGTCGTTGCGAAATGAGGTGTGGAAATTTGTCTGCCATATCATCCAGTTCGTCAAGCAACTCAGAGTATGTATGAAAACCACCCATTGAACCAAGACCAAAGTTTTCGGGAGTTTGATATTTTTTGCTTCTTTTAGTATCCCAACTCTTCATTATAGAATCAACATCCAATCCTTTATTTCGCTCTTGATAATAACTTGTCATATTCTTAATTAAAATATCATACTCAAAACCCGCTTCGCTTATCAGCCCAATCTCTTCTTTAGAAATTTCACAAACGATATACTTGCCGGGCTTATGTTTATTGGATTCAATGGCTAATCCTAATTGAGAAAGTTCTATAATATTTTTTTCTTCATCTAAAAATATTTTTACCTGCTTGTGAACGGAATGGTTGCTGTCACATATAAAAGAAGCAAAACATAAGAGAAAAATCATTAAAATAAGCAGATGTAATCTAAACATTTTATTAAGGTTTTATTTCCCAAAAATTTTATTGCCGTATTATCTGAATTTTTTTTGATACAGTTCCTTGAACAGTATCAACTCTTAAAATATATATTCCTTTTTGAAGGAGTCCTGTATTTATAATAAAATTCTTTAAGTTTACCTGGTCGTAAGTTTTTATTATCCTGCCGTTAATAGTAATAATATCTATACTTTTTATTTCAGATAAAGAGGATACAGTTATTTTATTATTAGCGGGGTTAGGATAAATAATTACTCCATCATCGTGTGTTTTAATTATTTCGGGGTTTATTGAAAATTCAACAAATATTTCATGGTCTTGAGTAACATTGTTAAAAACATAAAAAGCTGAATTATCTTCATTTGGAATTATTTCATGTAATTTGCATTTGCCATCTACTAAAACACTTGATATATAGTGGTTTTCAGCGGGCCCTATAAAAAATTCTTTGTCTCCGCCATTATAAACCGGAATATCGCCGGAAGGTTTTATTTCTCCATTATGCCCGTGTGAAGAAAATATCGTGTGTGCTCCTATGGCTTTTCCTTCAAGGCTTATATTGTTAAAAGTAGCCCTGTTTTCATCATCTTCATCAAGGTTTTCGCCTTCAAATCTTATGCGAACTTTGAAATCCGGGTTATTTTCAACAGCTTTTATACCATGAAAATCTATTTCAAAAAAATCATAAACTTCTTTAAGCAAAAACTCGTTTGAGCCCATTCCTGAAGATGTCCAGTTAATATTTTCGCTGTCAGTGCTGTAATCAATAATTAGTTTTTCTACGGCATCTTCATCAATAGCTGCAAATCTCATAGTTATGTCAGAAAACCCTGTTGTTGGCATATTTAATATCATAATGTTTTCATTTCCGTTATCAACAAAAGGTTGCCGTATTTGAAGTCCCCGCATGTCAACATCATTGTATCCGATATTGTCATTGCCTTCAGGGCGATAATTAACCGGAGTAGGCGCATTTCTTCTCTCCATTGACGCTTTACGCCATTTTGGATGATTCTCATCGAAAGGATATCCATCAAGACAGCTTTTATATTCAATTATTCCGGTTTCAGGTACACTGTAATGAGATTCAAGATATTCTAAGGGTGTATCATTAGGCATTTCTGTATCAAAAAGCCAGTAGTGTATTAAAGTTGACTTCCCTGTTTTTTCAAACACGGCTTTTACTTCAATATCTTTATTTCTGTTTATTTCTATTATTTTGGATGTTGAATTAATATCCCCTTTCCAGTGTGAAAATTTATATCCGGGTTTAGGAATTGCTTCAAGTTCTATAGGGACATTTTTGAAATAAATTCCATTCCATGGATATGGATATTTAGAAACTCCGGGAGTAAATGATTCAATTTCTATAGTGTTTATTCTTATATGACCTTTTAGCTGGTTTGAAACATCCAGTTTAACATTGAAGGTGCCATCAAGATCAAAATAATCAATTATATGATTTCTTTGATATCTTGGGCGATTTTCTGCAAAATCGGTCATAACGGCAATATTATTTTTCCAAACATCTTTACAGTCAGGTTTACTCCATCGTTCGATATGTTGTTCTATTTCCGGTTCTAGTTGTTTCTTAAATTCATTAATTAAATTTATAGTTCTTTTAGGAGTAAACCCTGAATTAAGTTGGTCGGCAAATCGAGTAATAAATTTTGTTTTAAATTGCTCATTTTTAAGCAATTCTCGCAGTAAAAATGTTGACCAATCGGGATTGGGCCATCCTGTTCCCCCTTCTTCTGTTGCAAAAGTTAAAGCATTATGTTTAGAAGCTTTTTCTTCACCGCTTAATCCAAAACCAAAATCTGTGTCAAATAATAACCATCTCCATCTGCCATCATGTCCGTAGTCGGCATCTTCATGGAATTTTTCTGTTCTTAATCTCCAAAAATCAATGTTATTGCCCGGCCAATCGGTATTATTAGCATAAATATTAGCTATTTGATAATCAATAAAATTTTCTGTATCAATTCTTGTTAAAATGTATTCATAATGTTCATCTTCCTTTAATCCATATTCTTCAATGTAGTTTATAGTTGAAGTATAATGTTCACTATCTCCTTCTTTAGAGTAGCTGCTACCGGTAAGCAAATCAATATTGTCAGGGTCAACTCCATAAACTCTATTAAGGTAATGCTTATCATATCTTTCTCTGATATTATGAATTCCCCAGTATTCTCCATTAATAAACAAAATTGCCGGTTGATAAGCCTGGGTATCAAAATTCATATGCGAAACTATATTTTGAATTAAGGCATCTCTGAAAAAAGTGCTAAAGTAGTCGTTTCCGGAATTTCTTAATATCAGTCTTTTAAAACTATCATGAGTAGTATCATTAAAAAATGCATGATCTAAAGTTGAATTGGTATATTTGTTTCTTGCATATAATCTTAAAGATTTTAAAGGGTTTGATCTACTCCATCCACCGTGGATCCTAATTCCAATATTTTGGTTAATAATGGCATCTTTTTTTGTTGCTTCAAAATATTGAAAATTTGCGGGATACTCAAATTCTATTCCACGACGTCTGTAATTAGCAGAAGCATGTCCATCAGCTTTTTGGTCAGGATTATTTTCACGCCATTTGTCAAAATCCACTCCTGCCACATATATGCCTTTGTAATAATCAAACAAATAATCTTCATTTAAATTAATAAATATAACAGGCAAACTATACTTGTCTTGTTTTTCAAGGTTTATATAATAAGCATGAGTTTTTTCAGAACTCGGAATTGCCCCTTTTTTAAATGCTTTTGCTCGCACAATATTTGCTTTGTCAACATTATTTTCAGGAAAATAATCAGGGTAAAGGTGCCAGGTTGTTGATATTTGTGTTAGTTTATCATTTTCAAATGTTCTATACTTAATGTTTATCGGCTCATTATATTTTTTTGATTTATATGTTGCAGGTATTAAATCTCCAAATGGATTCCCCGGATTTTGAGGATATTGATTTTTGTAATAATATGTTGTGCCATTTAAATTATTTATACACGGCTCAGAGCCGTCAAGGGTATAGATTATTTCTACGTCAGGGTCATCATGTGATAACTCCAGATTGAAACTTTTTGTGTAAAACCCTCCTTTTTTTGAAAAAATCGGAGGCTTTAGGATTTCTGAAAACCCCTCAGTATGATTAGTATAGCCCGGCGTAGGTTCTTCAAAATAATACCAGTCATCGCTTCCATCAGGTTTCCTTCCATAAGAAATATCTGTTGGAATTTCTGTTGGCTCAAGTTCATCAATTCTTGTCCCTTCAGGATTTGTTAATAAAATTTCTTCACCTGATTGAGCAATACGAAAATTTGTATGTAATGGAGCATCAGGGTCTTTGCGGTCTTTCCCTGA
>PWLF01000249.1 GCA_003559475.1 Bacteroidales bacterium | reverse complement strand
GTAATTCTTTGTGAAACTTCGCGAAATCTTCGCGTACCTTTGCGTAATAGCTGAGTTGTTACGCTAAGAGCCGCAAAGTTACTCGCTGACACTCGGGTTTCGGGTTACATGCCTGTTAAATAAGGTTTGTTAAATCCTGTCATAATATTATTTTGTCAAGTATAAATTTATATGCGGGAATTATTGAAACATTTATATCATTTATCATTTCATTTGCTTCTTCTTCATAAGTTACTATTATGCCATTTTTTGTTTTCAATAGTTCACAAGCAGCTAACAATCCGTTTATTTCTCTCTGTTTGGTGTCAGCGTTTTTAATTGTATAACTTACTTGCACCGGTAAATATTTGTTTTTTTCTTTTATTATAAAATCACATTCTACATTTTTTTTAAAATATGTAATTTCTTTATTTTGTTTTAGTGTTTCTAAGGCAATTAAATTTTCTAAAAGCTTCCCTTTATTTTCAGAAAAAGAATAATCCAAAGCCGTTAATATTCCGTTATCAATAGAGTATGCTTTTTTCTCGCTTTTTATTTGCTTTATTTCTGAAAAATCAAATTTATTAATGGTAATAGCTGTAAAGGTAGCTTGTATATAGTCTAAAAAATCGTGCAATACATTATTCCCTACCTTATAACCTATTGATTTTATATCATTATATATTTTATTAATTGAAATAGGTTTAGTAACTTGCTCTAATATTTTTTTTATGAAATACTTCAAAATTACAGGGTTTGAAATATTGTATCTTTCAATTAAATCTTTATATATAATTGAATTGAAATAGTCTTGTAATTTTTTAATTTTTAAATTATTATCTAAATTATATATTTCAGGAAAGCCGCCATAGTGCAAAAATTTATCAAAAAGTAGTAATATTTCATTTTTTTGTTTTGTTCCATAATAACTGTTGTTTACATCGTGAAATGACAAAAACTCTTGAAAACTAAGAGGATATAGAGTGTAACTTATTGTTCTGCCTCTTAATTCGGTAGCAATTTCGGTACTTAACAATTTTGAATTTGATCCTGTAATATAAATATGAGTGCTGATGTTTTCAAATACTCTTCTTGCAAATTTCTCCCAACCAACTACATTCTGAATTTCATCAAAAAAGAAATAACATTCCTCTAAATTATTTTGTGGAAATAATTCCATATATGCTTGCAAAATCAAATCTAAGTCTGATTGTTGCAAATTTAATCTCTCATCTTCAAAGTTAATATAGATTATATGATTTTTAGGGATATTGTTTTCTAATAGTTTCTTTATGGTTTGATAAAGCAGAAAAGTTTTTCCACTCCTCCGAACACCAATTACAGTAACAATGATACCCGTATTTATTGGTAAGTCAAGCTGTCTTTGATAACTCTTTTTTAAGTTATTAGTTTGAAAATTAATTATTATATCCTTTATAACTTCTTTCATAATGCAAATATACTTAACATTTTAGTTTAACCAACTAAACTAATGTGTTTTTTTTCGTTAATATAGCTAAAGTTTTTAAAATATTGCTTGTTAATAGTATATTGCCTGAAATATGACAATGCTCATAAACAGCTTTAAAGATGTTATGAGTTTCTTTGCCTGTTAGGTATGGTTTGTTAAATCCTATCATAATTTATTTTCTTTGCGATGCTTTGCGTAATAGCTGAGTTGTTACGCTAAGAGCCGCAAAGGAGTCGCTAAGGTTTTTTGTTTTTTTGATTGTATATTACTTTCCAATATCCTCCTTTATCAGAACCTATTCGTTTTAATAAGCCCATTTTCTTTAATTTATTTGTATTATTAACAATGTTTCTACGAGAAATCCCAACACTTTCAGATAAATCATCAAAAGTATTTGTAGGGTTTTCTATAAGTAAAGATAAAATCTTTCTCATGTTTTCAGTGATGTTTTCAGTGATGTTTTCAGTGATGTTTTCAGTGATGTTTTCAGTGATGTTTTTATTATCAATATTAATCTGATTATTAAAAAATTTATTACTTAATGGCACTTTAGTAATAAATATATCATCTTCAATAAATTCAATTTCTTCATTATCCGAGTAAGCTTTAGAGTATTTATAAACTTTTCGTATTCCTGTTCCGAGTTCTTCACTTCGCCCCATTTGAGTAAATATCTGTGCAATATGAGGGTTTTTAGGAAATGGCTCAAATTTAGATGGTAATAATTTCCCATAATTATGAGGTTTATTAGCATTTTTCACCTCTAAAAAGTTAGGGTAAATAATAAAAGTGCTTGGGAAGGCATTTAAATATTCTCTATGAATAAGCAAGTTTGATACTATTTCTCTAAATATGATATCCCTTAATGAAATACGTTGATATCCTTCTAAATAAAATTTATCAGGGAGGTGTTTTGCTACAAATTGCATTAATTTGTCATAAGCATCAATTAAGTTACAACGAATGTTTTCACGGTCATCGTATCTTTCAATGTCTTTTATTCTTAATAAAGCATCTATTTTATAATGTGGCAATGCACTACCAATAACTTCCGGTTTGCCAAAAAGCAACAATGCTGACATGGTAAATCCTTCTAATCCGGAAGCTATGTCTTTTCGATAAAGACCGGATACTTTGAAAAATTCTTCATTTGTTAATTCATTCCAAGGATGCTTAGGTCGCTGAATTTTGATTATTTTACGAACTTTTTCAACTATGCCTTGTTCAAAATCGGTTTCATATAAATACGAATAAATAGTGTTTTCTGAATACAAAGAACTTTTTCTTATGTATAATTGCTTGATTTGTTCGCTTGATTTAATTACAAAATCTCCGTCATTTCCTCTATCATATATTTTATTATTACAAGTATGAACTTGAGATGATATAGGCACATAAATGTGTATAAGATATTTTTCTTTATAATTTACAATGCTGGCATCAATAAGAAAGGTAGGGAAAAGTTTTTGAGGGTTATTACTTAAATTAGAAATGTTCTTGCATAGTGTTTCGGCTTTTTCGGGGTTAACTCCTTCTACTGACTTATCGTCATTTATACCTAGTAAGATAATTCCGCCATTTCTATTTAAAAAAGCACAAATTGTTTCAAATAAATTTAATGGCAAGTCATTTTTTGCCTTTTTAAACTCTATTGTAAGCCCTTCACCTTGTTGAATTATATTTTTTAGTTCATTAAAATTCATAATCTTTCTTTTATTTTCTTCGCGTAGCTCTGCGTAATAGTTGTTCTTACGCTAAGAGCCGCAAAGGAGTCGCTAAGGTGCGCTGAGTTTTTTTATTTGTCATTTCTTTTTTGTATAATCCCATTTCCATATACTTCCTTTTCAAAAAACTCAATCATTCATTGATTCAGGTCAATTTTATTTTTAAGCAAACTTTAATTTAAATACAAAGGAAATAAATTATTGTAATAATTTTAATATTTTTCTTATTTTTCTTCGCGAACCTTCGCGTAAATCTTTGCGAAGCTCTGCGAAATAGTTGTTACGCTAAGGGTCGCGAAGGAGTCGCTAAGGTGCGCTGAGTTTTTTTATTTATCATTTATTTTTTAGTGTAAATCTATTTTTTAAGAACGAGACATATTTCCATATACTTCCTTTTCAAAAAACTCAATCATCCATTGATTAAGGTCGATTTTATTTGTATTGTTAATTATACTTTTCATTTTTTATAAAATTAATAAGCTGTTCTTTTGAAGGTAGTTCTAATAAATATTTTGAAACAAAAATATCTTTATCTCCATCAGCAGTTGCATATTCAACTAATTCTTGATTTGCATTTGTTACAAGCAGAATTCCCACAGGAGGGTTATCATCTTTTGTAACAATTTCTTTTTTGTAGTAGTTTATATATGTTTTCAACTGCCCATAATGCTCATAGCTATAACTACTTGTTTTTAGTTCAATTAGTACATGACATTTTAGAATTCGATGATAAAAAACTAAATCGCAATAAAAATACTCATCTCCAATTATTATCCTTTTTTGACGAGCTTCAAAACAAAAACCATTTCCCAGTTCTAAAATAAATTCTTGTAGATTTTCAATTAATGATTGTTCTAGATCTGACTCATATACCACATCTTTAGATTTTAATCCCAAAAACTCAAATGTAAATGGGGATTTAACAAGTTCATTCGAATCATAAATTTCAATATTTTGTTGAGTAATATTTCTCAATAGTTCCGGTTTTTCACTTATCCCAGATCGTTCAAAATATAATGAATCTATTTGGCGTTTCAACTCTCTTACGCTCCATGTTCCTTTTATACATTCTATTTCATAAAATGCTCTTTTTAACTCATCATCAATAGGTAGTAATTGAACAAAATGCGTAAAAGATAATTTTTTCAGCAAGCTATCAGGCGGCAATCCTATTTTTTTTGTGTTTTCTTTTTTAGATTGGACAATCGGTGATTGTCTTATTGCAAATTCATTATTTGTAAATATTTCCAATTCGCTAATCAGTGATTGTCCTTTTAAGTCAAAATATTTTTGAAGAAATATCGGAATACACTCATTAAAATGCCTATAAGTATAATAAAATTGACGATATACTTTCAAATTACTATAAGATAAACTATTATCAGCTAATTTTTCAGCCAAAACTTGCAGTATTTTTTTTCCATATTGTGCCCTATCTTCACCTTTTTGTTCAAACTCAATTATATAAAATCCAATAAGCCAATTCCTAATAGTTAAATGATTATTAATTGAAGATATTGCACTTTGCTTAAATGCCTGTTTTGTAAGTTGTATTCCGGATATTGTTTTTAATAAATTCATTTTATTTGTAACATAGCATTATTTATTCTTAATTTCATTTTCAAAAAACTCAATCATCCATTGGTTAAGGTCAATTTTATTTTTAAGCATATTTTAATTTATAATACAAAGGAAATAAATAATTGTAATAATCTTAGTTTTTTTCTTTTTTTTTCTTCGCGAAACTTCGCGTAAATCTTTGCGAGACTCTGCGAAATAGTTGTTACGCTAAGAACCGCGAAGGAGTCGCTAAGTTACGCTGAGTTTTTTTATTTGTCATTTATTTTTGTTTATTATTTCCCAATAACCTCCTTTATCCGGTCCGATGCGCCTAATAATATTTTGATCTTTCATTTTTTTTAAATTCCATTCTATTCCACGAACGCTCAATCCTGTTTTCTTGGCAAGTTCATCTCTTGTTATTTTGGGATTGACCTCAATTAGTTTAAGAATCTCTCCCACAGTTTTCCCCACAGTTTCCCCCACAGTTTTCCCCACAGTTTTCCCCACAGTTTCTTGCATGGTATTATTTGTATTTACACCGGAATAATTTATTGAAAAAACACATTTTTCATTAACTCCAATTATTTTTTTATCATCAGTAACACCAATGAACAAATGCCCTCCTTTTCTATTTAAAAAAGCACAAACTGTTTCAAAAACTGAGCCGGAAATTTTATTTAAACATTTTTCAAATTCAATAGTTTCAGACTCGTTACTTTGTATTAATGTATTTAAAACAATACTTTCCACTATATATTTAAATTAAATTAGTTATTCCATAGATTCTGCACATAAATTTATTTTTGGTTTTTCAATTTGTTTACTTTGTAATATTTTTGGTTTTTACTATTTGGTTTATCCGGGATAGTCATTTTTATTAGTCCTAAATTTAGAGCAGGTTGCAAATAGGACTTTCTGAAATAATCACGGTTTTTAATATTCAAAGCTTTTTGTAATTCATTTCTCGACATTTCATTTTTTAGAACAGACAACAAATCTTTTACTTGCTCTGAGATTTGCATGGTATCTTGCATGGTATCTTGCATGGTATCTTGCATGGTATCTTGCATGGTATTATTTGTATTTACACCGGAATATTTTATTGAAAAAACAAACTTTTCATTAGCTTCAATTAGAATATTACATTTATTAAAATAAATTGGGGCATATTTTTTTATATTTTTCTTACCTGAACCTAATTCTTCAACCCATTTCATTTCTCTAAAAACCTTTGTAATTAAAGGATTTTTTGTGTATGAATCCCAATTGTCAATATTAATTTTGCCATATTGCATAGGGTTGTTCCAGTTTTCAGTAATAATTCTGTCGGAGAAAATTAAAAACTTTGCAGGATATGAGTTTGTAAATTCTCTATGGACTAAAGTATTCGCTATTATTTCTCTAAAGATTATATTTCTAAGGTCCAAACGATTTAAATTATTTTCGTCTAAGGAAAACTTATCGGGCATGTTCCGTTGAACAAAGTTAATTAATCTACTGTAAGCATTTATTAAATTATCACAAATTAAATCTCTATCATCATAGCGTATATCCGGATCAGAAGACTTTGGTTTTAAGTATCTGTCATAATTAATATTTCGATAAATAGCATCTGTTCTGTAGTAAGGACAACACGATAAAATTGTTTTTTCGGTACCGAATAATAAAATTGAAGCTAAGGTATAGCCCTCGGTATTATTTAAAGGATCGTGCCTGAAAAAACCTGCTGAACGTAAAAATTGCTCATTAGTCATTTCTAACCAAGGATGAGTTTGATTAAAAATAGCAATATGCTTACGCATTTTAACAAATGTATTATCATCTAAATCGGATAATGAAATATAAGGGAAAATATTATTTTCGGTTGAAATGGAACGTTTTTGTAAATGCAAATTATCAATTAATTGGTAGTTGTATGTAATGTCGTTGTCGGCATCAGCATTCCTGTCGTAAACCTTGTTCTTATACCTATGTACCTGAGAACTTTCAGGAATATTCAAATAAAGTATTTTTTTGTTATCAAGCTCAATAACAGATGGTTTAATATAAATTGTAGGATTAAATAATTGTGGGTTATTAAGAGTGTTAATTATATTTTTAATAAAAGAATCTATTTTAGTTTCATTAACTCCGGTTATTTTTTTATCATCAGAAATTCCAATGAACAAATGTCCTCCTTTTCTATTTAAAAAAGCACAAATTGATTCAAAAACTGAACCTGAAATTTTATTTGAACATTTTTTAAATTCAAGAGTTTCAGACTCGTTACTTTGTATTAATGTATTTAAAAAAATATTTTCCACTATAATAATACTTTAAATTAGTTATTACATAGATTCCACACATAAAAGTTTAATTTTAATTTAAATACAAAGTAAATAAATTATTGTAATAATTTTAATATTTTTCTTGTTTTTCTTCGCGTGCCTTTGCGTAATAGCTGAGTTGTTACGCTAAGAGCCGCAAAGGAGTCGCTAAGTGGCGCTAAGTTTTTTATTTATAATTTATTTTCTAGTAAACCTATTTTATTAGGACGAGATAGCTATGAGCTAGCCTGCAGCTCGGTTGGGGTTTTGGGTTAGTTTAAAAAAGATCTTTAGGATTTATTTTTAAAAATTCATTCCAAGTTATTCCATTTTTGTCAATTAGATATATTTTGGAGGGATTAAATTTTTTCCTAAAAAATTCCATTCCTTTATTGTTTTTTGCATAAGAACTCTTTATCTCAATAGCAACAACTTTGCCCTCCATTTCAAGTACAAAGTCAACTTCATAGTTTCTATCTCTCCAGTAATATACCTTAAAATCATTACGAATTGCTTCATTTAGTAGGTGTGCACCTACAGCTGACTCTATTATTTTTCCCCATTCTTTCGGATCTAAAACAACTTCTTCAAAAGACTTCAAGCTTTGTGCAGTTAGCAAAGCATTGTTATGTACCTGAAATTTAGGACTGCTCGCACGTTTTCGTATAGTTGTATGAGCATATTTTTCAAGTCCGCCTAATAATCCTGCTGTATGCAATAGACCTAAATAGTGGGAAAGAGTGGTAGTATTTCCGGCATCCTGAAGCTGCCCTTGTATTTTGGTAAATGATAAAACCTGACTTGAATAAACACAGCTCAACTCAAATAGATTTTTGAGTAAAGCAGGTTTGTCAATACGAGAAAGCATTAGAATATCTTTTGAAATACTTGTTTCTATAATTGAATCACGAATATATTTTTTCCATCTGTTTTCTTGATTTATAAGTTTGGCGCTGCCGGGATAACCTCCAAACCATGCGAAAGTGTTTGCATCCCATCCAAAAGCCTGATTCATTTCATCATACGACCAGTGAGTCATATAAATCGTTTCAAAGCGACCTGCCAAAGACTCTGTTAAACCTTGCTGAAGCAAAAGCCTTGAAGATCCTAATAAAATAACTTTTATTGGAACATTGTTTACTGAATCATCATCCCATAATTTTTTTATTGTTTCACTCCAGTTAGATATTTTTTGAATTTCATCTATTATTAGTAAAAATTCATTTAATTTTTGGTTTTTCACTTTCAAACGAGCTGCTTCCCATATTTGTTCAAGCCAAATATTATTTCCCGCAGCAATGTCATCTGCTGATTGATAATCGCATGAAATATCAACTTGATTAAGAAGCTGGTTTACCACTGTTGTTTTGCCAACCTGACGTGGACCCATAATGACCTGTATAAATTTCCTGGGCTCTAATACTCTTTTTTTAATAACTTGTAATTCAGGGCGATAAAACATATTTTACATTTTACTCAATACTGTGAGCAAAATTACTCAATAAAAGTTAAAAATAAAAGAAAAAAAATTGTTAATGCCTGAATATGGTTGACCGTTTTTTATTAACGTTCAATGTTTTCCCGGTTATTATATTTCATTTTCTTTCATAATTTGTTACGCTAAGAGCCGCAAAGGAGTCGCTAAGTGGCGCTGAGTTTTTTTATTATTTCAATCAATCTATTATCGTTATCATTTATGACATTTTTCGCATAGTGTAATCAAGTTTTTTCTAGTAATTCTTTGTGAAACTTCGCGAAATCTTCGCGTACCTTTGCGTAATAGCTGAGTTGTTACGCTAAGAGCCGCAAAGGAGTCGCTAAGTTTGATTACTACGTTCGCCGTTGGCTCACTGCGTAATGGTTTTGTCCACTAATTACACTAATTTGCACTAATTGATAATTGATAATTAATATAAAAAACCAAATAAGTATAAAGGGATTCTGTTTTGAGTGCCAATAGTAATATCATCAATTATGTTATAAGCGTCAGTTAATTTACTTAATTGACGATTGGTTTTGTTTTTGCCTCCAATTTCAAAAATATACTTATCATCTATTTGAAAATCGCCTTGTTCAGCGTAGGTAATTTTGTGTTTATATCCAATTTGATTGGCAAAAAATGTTTCTCTTAAACTTCCTTTGTTGACTTTTTCTTGAGCTAATAAATACATTAAATTTGTATTATCTAAGTAAGTTTTGAGTGGTTTTTGCAATGTGCTTATTCCGCTACTTTGCTTAAATAAATTTTTTGTTAATCCTATTTCTTCCAAATAATGCAAGTAACTCAATAGTGTATTTCTATTAATGTTTATTTTGTTGCTCAGTTTACTTACGTTAGGTTGAAAAGGTACTGTATAAGCAATAACCATCAACAATTGTTTTATCTTTGAGATATATGCAATATCCACATTTCTTAAAAGCGGCAGTTCAATATCTAACATTAAGTTTATTACTTCCCCCATTCTCGAATAGTATAATTCCTTTTCTTCCTTATAATATGGATAATAGCCATATCTTAAGTAATCCTCGAAATACTTAATTGGTTTAAGTTTACTATTTATTGTTCTAGCTATTGCTCTATGATTTTTCAGCAAGTCATTTAAAGTAGTTACAGTAAAAATTTCTCCCGTTTCTAAAGCTAAATACTCTCTAAATGAAAGTCCTTGCATATTATAAGTGATAGCCCTTCGACTAAGGTCTGCTCTAGCATTTAAAATTTCCAATAAGGATGATCCCGTAAAAACAATTTTTAAATCAGGAAAATCATCATATATATTTTTTATCTCTTGAGACCAATTTGAATATTTGTGTACTTCATCCAAAAAAAGGTACTTACCACCTCTTTGTTCAAATGATTTAGCTAAATCGATAATAGTATTGTTGTTAAACCAAATATTATCTAAACTTACATACAGCACATTATCCAACTCACTTAGTAAATTTAGTTTAATATATTGTAATAATAAAGTAGTTTTACCTACGCCTCTTGCTCCTTTAATGCCTATTAATCTAGCATTCCAGTTAATTTCATAGAGAATATGCCGCACAAATCGAGTATCGGTTCCGGCTATTTTTTTTTCAAATAAATCTATTAAATTATCCATACTTTAGTTATTATGATAAGCAAAATTACAAAAAAATGTTTACTCTAACAAGCAAAATTGCAAAAAAATGTTTATTACAATAAGCAAAATTTAGCTTGACAAATATTAGAGTGGGAGTTTTTGATTGGGGATTTTTGATTCCGCCGGTGGGCGGACAGGTTTTGATTGGGATGTTACGCAAAGTTACGCAAAGGAGGGTACAAAGGGGTCTTAGTTGTTACGCAAAGAGCCGCGAAGGAGTCGCTAAGTAGCGCTGAGTTTTTTATAAAATAATAACCACCTGTTTTGTTTGACCCTCTATATTCAATTAGGTCTAAATCTTTTAATTTTATTTTTTCTTTGCGAAAAACTTTGAGTTCTTTGCGGTTAAATTTGATTTGTCAAAAAAATGATTTATAATTGCTCCAACTAACGATATTTATACCTTCAGTTCGTCTCTGATTAGTATCTCCGGCATAAATTATTTTTCCCTGCTTTTCTCCCGAAAGCTTTAACAAATACCTTAAGTTTTTAAAAAACTCATTTTGTATTGTTTTTCCGGATTTAATTTCTACCGGTACAAATTCGGTGGTTTTATCAATAATCAAGTCTATCTCTCTTCCGGTTTTATCTCTCCAAAAGTATAGTTTATCATTAAAGTCATAATTTGATTTTTGCTTGATAATTTCAGCAACAATGAAATTTTCAAATAAAGCCCCTCTTAAAGGGTGAGATTGCAAATGCTCTTTTTTTAAAATACCAAGCAAAGAAGATGCTAATGCGGTATCGTAAAAATATAGTTTAGGTCTTTTAACAATAGTTTTATTAAAGTTTTTGTGAAATGGCGGTAATAAATAAACAATAAAACTACTTGCAAGAATACTAATCCAGGACTGAATGGTTTTAACATCAACACCTACTTCAACCGACAAAGAGGTATAATTAAGTTCCTGAGCACTTCTGCCTGCAAGTAATCTCATAAATTTTTCAAAGATAATAAGATTTGATACATTTTTTATTTGCCTGACATCTCGTTCAATATAAGTCCGGATATAATTTGGCATCCATTCGCGGATATTAATTTTTTGATCGTAAACAGGAGGATAAAAACCGTTTATGATAAAATCGTTTTCAGAATAGGACAAACCGTATTTTTCAATTTCTTCCAAACAAAACGGCAATAGATTCAAGTATGCAACTCTACCAGCTAAAGATTGACTAATTCGTTCATTTAACAAAAAATTATTTGAGCCTGTTAGTATGAATGATCCCGGTTTACTCTTGTTATCTAAAATTTCTTGCAAATAAGAAAACAGTAAAGGAGTACGTTGCACTTCATCTAAAATAGCACCATCCGGAAATTGCTGCAAAAAACCCCTGGGATCTTCATTCGCAAACTGCATATTATCAGGATTTTCCAAAGAATAATATGGTTTATTAGGGAAAACAGATTTAACAAGCGTCGTCTTGCCCGATTGACGGGGTCCTGTAACAGCAACGGCTTTAAACATTGAAGCTATCTTTAATAACCTGGTTGTAATATTTCTTTTAATCATAATGCAAATATATGAATTTTATGGAATCTAACTCCATATTTTTCTTTTTTTTATGATGGACTTGTCTATAATTTTGTTTATTGAGTTGCGGGTTTTGGGTTTCGAGTTGGTTAATAGTTAATGCCTGAATATGGTTGACCGTTTTTTATTAACTTTCATTGCTTTTCCGGTTATTATATTTGATTTTCATTCATAATTTGTTACGCTAAGAGCCGCGAAGGAGTCGCTAAGTGGCGCTAAGTTTTTTATTTATAATTTATTTTCTATAAACCTATTTTATTAGGACGAGACAGAATTCTCATTTGATATAAAATTTTTGCAAGAATATGATTTTTTGGTGTAAGATGTGTTATGTTTAAAAAGTTAAGAGTGAAAAGGTTGAGGTTAAGGCTGAGAGGGGGTTGTTTGCTTGCACCGTCTTAATCTTAGCCTTAGTCTTAAATTTGTAAATTGCAAATAAAAATCATCAATTTTTTGCAATGTTAAATCACCAGTTTAAGGTTTGTTTTCCGGTAGTAATTTCTTCGCGAAACTTCGCGAAATCTTCGCGTACCTTTGCGTAATAGCTGAGTTGTTACGCTAAGAGCCGCAAAGGAGTCGCTAAGTGGCGCTAAGTTTTTTATTTATAATTTATTTTCTATAAACCTATTTTATTAGGACGAGACAGAATTCTCATTTGATATAAAATTTTTGCAAAAATACGATTTTTTGGTGGAAGATGTGTTATGTTTAAAAAGTTAAGAGTGAAAAGGTTGAGGTTAAGGCTGAGAGGGGGTTGTTTGCTTGCACCGTCTTAATCTTAGCCTTAAATTCAGGTTCAGGTAAAGGGATTATTATCAGTAAAAGCAAAAATGGCTGAAAGCCATAATTATTTCAGCCCAATGGCAACGCCTTGGGGTTATGATTGCACAATGTGCCTTTTAGGGGCTGAAGGGGCAGGTTAATTTCTTTGTGATATACACTGCTAAACAGAAATCCCTTGTTATTAATTAGTCGGCAGTTGGCAAAACGGATACGTTGTGATAAAAAAATTTAAAATAAGGTATGTTTTTCTGATTTATTTGGTAGTTTCAATTGTTCCCGTAGAGACGCAAAATTTTGCGTCTCTACATCACGTCCTACAATCAATTTTTTATTATATCTATCATTGTTTCGTTTTGCTCTTCACCATATGCCGGAGGCGATTTTAACCGCTTTTTTATCATAATGTCCTCGCTAACGCGACTTAGCATTGTGAAATTTTTATTTTGGAAATTGCTGATTTCACAGGTAAACACTTTAAAATTGCTCAAAACAAAAAACCTTATTACCTTAGTAACACAGGAAATAAATCGTAACGCTATAACCCTATTACCTTATTTTTAATATTCTTAAAAAAACAGAAAAAAAGGAAATAAGCTAATAAGGACTGATACACTCTAATAAACGAAAACCCCTTATCATTATTAATATTTTAAGAAAAAGCATTGTAAATTAGAAATAATTAATAATTTTGCATTATAGTAATTTCGGTTACAGTAACCATTGTTGCAAAAACGTTTAATTATAGTAAACTGGGTGAAAATTTAACTCGTTTGCCAAAGATGCCGGGGTTTCAAGAAAACCCTAAGCGTTCCGGTTTAGAATTGCTGAGATTGCTAAACATTAAATAATAATTATTAATCAATCTTTATACAAATGAACTTTTTTAACAGAGAAAGCGAAATAGAATTTTTAAAAAGTATTGAGGAAAAGTCTAAAAAGAATGCACAGATGACATTTGTTGTTGGAAGGAGAAGAATTGGTAAAACCAGTCTTTTGATAGAAGCTTCATCATCGTCAACTTTTCTATATTTCTTTGTTGCCAGAAAAAATGAATCTTTGTTATGCGAAGAATTTTTGGAAGAAATTAAAACCAAATTAAACCGGGAATTTTTCGGCTCTATTAAATCGTTTAAAGATCTGTTCGGGTATATAATGGAACTGTCAAAAAAAAGCCATTTCACTCTTATCATAGATGAGTTTCAGGAATTCTCAAATATTAACCCATCAATATACAGTGACATGCAAAATATTTGGGATAGAAACAAGGATAAAAGTAATATTAATTTGATCTTATGCGGATCAGTATATTCGTTGATGAAAAAAATCTTTGAACAATCGAAAGAACCACTTTTTGGCAGGGCTACTAATAAACTGCATCTTAAAGAATTTACAATAAAAGCTTTAAAAGAAATAATCAGTTTTTATTATCCTTCTTATACGAAGGAAGATCTGTTAGCCTTTTATTTATTTACAGGAGGGGTTGCAAAATATGTAGAGCTTTTGGTTCATGCAAATGCGTTTACAAAAGATGATATATTAAAAGAGATATTTTCTGAAAACTCCCTCTTTCTTGAAGAAGGGAAAAACTTGCTTATCGAAGAATTTGGTAAAGATTATGGCAATTATTTTTCTATACTATCTTTAATAGCGTCTTCAAAAACTTCCAGACCGGAAATTGAGTCTATATTGGAAATGCAAACGGGCGGATTTTTAAGTCGTCTTGAAACAGATTATGGAATAATCAGCAAAATAAAACCAATATTTGACAAAACAGGGAGTAGAAATGTGAAATATAAGATCAATGACAATTTTTTACAGTTTTGGTTTCGATTTATATATAAGTACAGAAGCACCATAGAAATAGGTAATTTAAAGCATATAAAAGATATAGTATTGCGAGATTATGACACATATAGTGGAATAGTTTTAGAAAAATATTTTAAACAAAAATTGACAGAAAGCCAAAACTATTCTATGATAGGTTCCTATTGGGAGAGAGGGAATAAGAATGAAATTGATATTGTTGCGGTTAATGATTTTAAGAAAGAAATTACATTTTTTGAAGTAAAGAAAAAAGAAAAAAAGATTAGTATAGAGTTATTAAAGCAAAAATCGAAAAAGCTTGTAAAAGGATTTGATGGATATGATTTTTACTATCGCGGATTATCAGTTGGGAAAATGTAACAATTGACTTATCACAGAGCGCGAGGACAATTTGTTCCAGTCGGCAGTATGTCCATGCCTGAATAACGTTGACCGTTTTTCAAGCCAAAGTTAAACAATTTTTTTCAAAAATAAAAAATAAATCTCGATATTTTTATTATATTTGTAAAAAATATCGAATTATGATTGAAAGAAAATATTATCAGGATAAGATTGTTTCAGGGTTTAAACATAATCCTATAGTAGCTTTGATAGGTGCCAGGCAAGTTGGAAAAACCAGCTTGATGGAATTGTATGTTAAAGATAAAAAATATTTATGGCTTTTTGGTCAAAATCCCGAAACCGCTCAACTTTTTCAAAATTTTACAACATTAGAGCATTATATTAAAATTAACTCTGATGAAAATCTTGATACATTGCTGGTTATTGATGAATTTCAATATATTGACAACATTTCTTTGCAATTAAAACTGTTGGTTGATAAATACAAAAAACTTAAAATATTATGTAGCGGAAGTTCAAGTATAGATATCATGAAAAAAGTAGAAGAATCGCTTGCGGGGAGAATCCGGCTTATATCTGTAAATTCGTTAAATTTTCATGAATATATTAAATTTAAAAATGAAGAATTGTTTAATAAAGTAACTAAACTATCCATAGATGATAATTCTGATATCCTATTCCCTGATCTAAAAGTTTTATTAAAGGAATATCTAACTTACGGAGGATTGCCAAAAGTTGCTTTAGCTGATGACTATGAAGAAAAAAAAGAATTATTAAATGATATATATCAAACATATTTGCTTAAAGATGTCAGACAATATATTAATAATGTTGATTTTATAGCTTTTAACAAATTACTGAGATTGCTGTCATCACAAATAGCAAACCTTGTAAATATCAACGACATATCAAATACTATACAATTTTCTTATAGAAAATGTGAGCAATACATAAATATTTTAGAACAAATGTTTATAATTCATCTTGTTACACCATATTACGGTAACTACAGAAAAGAAATAACAAAAATGAAGAAAATATTTTTTTGTGATATCGGCTTACGAAATATTATATACAATAGCTTTAACAATATTGATATCAGAGTGGATAATGGTGCAATATTTGAAAATTACATTTATTTGCAGTTGTTAAAAAGCAACAAACAAAATGACATACATTTTTACAGAACTAAAGACAAAACCGAAATTGATTTTATTTTAAATAAAAATAATAAAATAACTGCTATTGAAGCAAAATTCAAAAATTATAAAAAACATAAAAAGATTAGAATATTAAGCGAATTCGGTCAAAAAAGCAATTTGCAAATAAGCTATATAGTTAACAAAGATTTAATACAAAATATTGATAACCAGTATTATATTCAGCCATATCATGTAGTTGATTTATAATTTATTGAATGTCGGCGGTTTTTATTTGGCAGTCAGCAGTACGCGAACTGCCGACTGCTGACTGCCGACTGCCGACTGCTGACTGACCCCCTGTATCCGCCAAAAAAATAAAACCCAAAATTTATAAAACAAATAGCTTTCATAAAAAGATTTTGATTAATTTTGCAAAAACCCAATTTATATTAAGAAACATAATATATTTTAATAAAAGCCGATATGAATTGGTTATATAAAGAATATTGCCAAAGAGAAAATTTAGGACCATTTTATTGGGAGCAAGGATTTTTTTTTGTTGATTTTACAAACAGAGATTTTTTTAAAAGAGACCTTGAAGAATTAAGATTAAGAGACCTCTCTCTTTTTACTTTAGGGGAAGTATCGGGTAAGACCATTCTTGACATAGGGTGCGGACAGGGATTGTATTCAATGATATTACTAAGATTAGGTGCAAAAAAAGTTTGCGGGCAGGATATATCAGAAAATGCAATAACTGTAGCTCGCAAAAAAGCAAAAAATTTGAATTATGATAATTTTACCGGTATAGTGGGTGATTGTTCGGAACTGCAATTTGAAGATGATACCTTTGATTTGGTTTTTAGTGGAGATGTTTTTGAGCATATTAGCGATGATTTAAAACTGAAATGTATTAAGGAGGCGTACAGAGTATTGAAACCCGGCGGTACTTTTACCATTAAAACACCTAATAAAAGTTATTTAATTTTCAGTAATTTTTTACATCGTATTAAAGCTGTTTTAAAGCTGAAAAACCCGTTTAAAATTCATATTGCACATACAAAGAATAATCCCGATAATCAACATCATGGTTTGATTACACACAAAAGATTAGAGAGAATCTTTACGGAAACTATGTTTCATTTTCCTGAAACAACAAAAACGCGATTAAATAAGGGCTTGCCGAAACGACTTTCAAAATATTTAGGGAAATTCAGAATATTTAATCAACATATTATAATATCAGCCAGAAAACCATATTTGCCCCGGCAATAGTGAGAACAAGGAGCACTGATATTATAATGTTTACCGCGGCAATATGTTTTCTGCTGCGGTTATTCATCCTCATGGTCAGGTTTACTATTCCCAGGACAGTGAGCCCCAGTATCAGCATATAGAAAGAGGAGAACATGAAATCACCGGAGGCCTTGGCCAGAATGGTGCTGGTGGGCCGGGTGGTGATTAAACTTATAATTGTTTCCCTTACTGCATCCAAGCTAAAGCTCCCTTGCTTCTTTGTAT